>JBAVNY010000097.1:0-8555 GCA_049691535.1 Candidatus Acidiferrum sp. | reverse complement strand
CGCTTCGCTATACCGTCCCCAACGATCTCATCCAGCAGCACCAACCACCAGGGCCGCAACGCCAGGACGCCCGCAGCGAGGAGACCAGCGGCCAGATTTATTTTCAGCATTCGATTTCGCCCACCCTGTTTCTCAGCCTTTCGGGTAGCATCCGCGATTCCAACTTTATCTTGCGCTCCAACGATCTCTCCACGCCGGTAATCGTCAATCAGAACCGCGGCTACCGCGAAGGTTACGTTCGTGGCGATCTCGCTGGGCATCACGGACATCACGACTGGAAAGCTGGTGTCGATTCCTTTTTTACGCCAGTGAATGAGGCGCTGCAGTACCGCATCACCGATCCCTCGCAATTTGATCCCGGCACCCAGCAACAGTTTCAGTTTGCGGACTCCAAATGGGATATCGAGCCGTCATTTTACGTGCAGGACCAGATGCGCTATGGCGCTTGGAATATCTCCGCCGGACTGCGTTTTGACCACTACAGCTTCGTCACCAGTGAATCGGCGCTCAGTCCCAGGGTCGGCGTCTCTCGCTACATTTCCTCCTATAATCTCTTGCTGCATTTTTCTTACGACCGCGTTTTTCAGACGCCCGCGATGGAAAATCTCCTGCTGGCGAGTTCTCCGCAGCTCGACGCGGTGAACCCGGTGGTCTTGCGCCTCCCTGTTCTTCCCTCGACGGGCAACTTCTTCGAGGGCGGCGTCACCGAATCTTTTCATGGCGTGCTCCGCCTCGACGCCAATGTGTTTCGCCGTAATTTCCGGAATTATTCGGATGACGATGTTTTGCTGCAGACTGGTGTGAATTTCCCGATTGCCTACGCTCACGCCGATATCTTCGGGGAAGAAGTTCGGCTAGAGATTCCTAACTGGGGACGCTTCTCCGGTTTTCTTAGTTATTCCAATCAGGTTGGCCTGGGTCAGGGTCCGATTACCGGTGGATTGTTTCTCGGCAGCGATACCACCAATGCCCTGACAGACACCAGTAAGTTCAGCGTTTCACAGGATCAGCGAAATACCTTGCGCGTTCGGGCACGTGTTCAGGCACAGAAACGTTTGTGGTTCGCTCTGACTTCGCAGTATGGCAGCGGCTTGCCTGCGGATTTGGGAGACAATCCAGATCCGGTGCTCCTGACGCAACAATATGGCTCCAGCATTGTGTCGCACGTGAATTTTACGCGCCAGCGGGTTGCGCCAAACTTCTCTCTCGATCTTGGTGCGGGGGCGGAGTTGTATCACAAAGAATTGCGAACGGTTCAGCTTCAATTTCAAGCTATAAATCTTACTGACCACCTGAATCTCATTAATTTTGCCAGTCTATTCTCAGGCACGGCGGTCGGACCACCGCGTAGTTATTCCGCGCGCCTGCGCTTTTCCTTCTGATTACCGTTGCGCTCCAGCGAGCGTCTTGTCGACAACCGCTTCAATTCGGCAACAACTCGCGCAAGCTCCTCTATTAAGGCATTGCTCTCAACTTCGCGAAATTTCCCTACAAGGGCCTGGTAATACCACAGCGTGCCATCTTTCTTTCCGGCGAAGCTCTCAAATACTTCTACTCCATGGGCGCGCACATCTTGCAGCGTTTCTCGTACATTCGAGAGCTTGTCGGCCGCCGAAACCAGTCGCACGTCCGCCGCCTCTTTCGGAATCCGCTCCAGATACGCCCGCTTTCGATCAATCCATGACGACTTCGGCGTCGCGTAACTGTCCGTACACCCATCCACGATGCGTGCGACCTTCTTGCCAAATTTTCGCCCGATATCCCGCAACCGCGGCAAACCACCCTGATCTTCTACCGCGTCGTGTAGCAAGGCCGCGATGGCCATATCTTCATCGCCTTCAAATTCAATCACGATGGAAGCCACGCTCAACAAGTGCCCGATGTATGGCCGGTGCGTGCGCTTCCTCACCTGCTTTCCGTGAATGCGCACCGCATACATCAGTGCTTTCTCGAAACGCCTCGAGAGCGCGATCCCGTTCGCCACTATTCTGTTGTGTTTAGTTTTCTTCATGGGGACCGGATAATAGGCAGAAAAAAGCGGGAGCAAGGCTTGCGTCTCACTCCCGTGAAGGTTAATCGAGCACTACCGGCGACGCGTTTTGCCCAGCAACCGTAAAATTTCAAGATATAGCCAGACCAGCGTAACCATCAGCCCGAACGCGCCATACCATTCCATATACTTTGGTGCGTTCATTCGCGCACCCGTCTCGATCATGTCGAAATCGAGCACGAGGTTGAGTGCGGCAATGATCACCACAAATACGCTGATCCCAATGCTCAGCGGGCTGCTGCTATACAAAAAAGACATCTGCGTGTGAAAGAACAGGCTCATGACCATGTTCACCAAATATACCAGCGCAATTCCTCCCGTCGCCGCAATTACGCCCAGCTTGAAACCGCGAGTCGCCTTTACGATTCCAGTTTTGTAGGCCAATAGCAGCACAAACAACACCGCGAACGTCAAACTCACCGCGCGCACCGCAATTCCCGGATAGGATTTCTCGAACACCGCGGAGATGCCACCGAGAAAAAGCCCTTCCAGTAGCGCATAAATCGGAGCTGTCACGGCCGCCCACTGTTGCTTGAAGATCGTTACAAGCGCCATCACAAACCCGCCTACCGCTCCACCTATCATCCATGGATACGCCGCCTCTGGCGTAGGCGAGTGCACCAAGCCCCATGTCCACGCCGATGTGGCCACCACACACAACAGCAACAACCCGGTCTTGTTCACCGTGCCTTGCACTGTCATCGTTTCGCCGGACGCAATCTGTCCAGCAAACGCCTTTTCCTGCAAAACGGGATTATTCGAGCGAAGAAAATCAGCCATAAACGACCTCCTGCCCGCAACTGGGCTTGAAACACAAGCATAACACTGCGCAGCAAACTGCGATATTCGCAGGGATTTTACGGAATTTCAGATGTTCGGAAGTTACCAACGAGTTTTGGTACCGCTAACGGGAATCGAACCCGTATTTCGGCCTTGAAAGGGCCGCGTGCTAACCGTTGCACCATAGCGGCACAGCAGAGGAATCTACAACCTCACAAGTATAAGGGAAACTCTCTTTTCGCGCTATTCACGCAGCTAGTGGAAGAGCTCTTTTGGTCAGACAAGTGCTCCATTGCTTCGGAGGTTTCAGCGGTCATTCGTGGCTCTGCGCGTACCATCCTCGCCCGGCACACGCTAAACAAATCGTATAGGAGCAGCAGCCTTGTGATTCCATTAGAAAAACCATCGGCGCCCCCAACCTGCGACCAATCGGGCAGCACCTCCATGGAACGCTGCCCAGGAAAACTGTACCGTTCCGGTTGCCCTCCTGACTCCCTTCACTCTTGCTCAGACAGCCCCTGCGCGCTCACTCTTGAATCTTCTTTGCATGAATTAAAAAATACTCATGCCCCCTTATCCCGTAGCACCCTCCTCGCTCGGCGCCTCTCTTTCTCCCTGGCCAGCATCGCCATCTACGTTTTGCTCGATCGTGCCGCCGTCTATCTCCAAATCTGGCCCAATATCAGCGCCTGGTACCCGCCCGTCGGCATAACCCTCGCCCTGATTGTCGGCTTAGGTGTAGAAGCTATTCCCTCGCTGCTCATTGCTGGCTTTCTAGCTGGAATCGTTAACTATCACGAATCCGTCACCAGTCTTCCTTTTCTCTTGATCAATCCTCTTGTGCCCACCGTTTATTCCGCCGCCGGCTTCTCGCTTCGAAAATGGCTTCGCCGCGATTACCGTCTTCATACCGTTCACGAGATTTTCCTGCTGCTCGGCGCCTCCTTGCTTGCTTCCTTCGTCTCTTCGACCATTGGCACTGCCATTCTCATCTGGAGTGCGTTGCTCCACGAGTTGTGGGGCACCGGCAAGCTCTCCGCGGATCCAAAAATTGAATCAGCATCGGTCGACACACCACAATCGCTACGAATCCTTGTTGCCGAAGATAACGTGGTCAATCAGCGTGTTATCAGTCGCATGTTGGAAAAGATGGGCCATCGCGTCTCTGTCGCAGAGAACGGCCAACTCGCACTCAAGGCGCTACAGGCCGAACCGTTTGACCTGGTTTTTATGGATATGCAGATGCCGGTGTTGGACGGCGTACGGGCTACGCGGGCGATTCGGGCTTCAGAAGCCGGCAGCACTCGCCATGTGCCGATCATTGCACTCACCGCCAATGCCTTCGATGAAGATCGCCAACTCTGTCTCGCTTGCGGAATGGATGGATTCCTGCCCAAGCCCGTAAGCGCGGCCACGCTCCGCGAGCAAATCAATTCCCATTTCACCGACGGCAAACAATCACAATCAACGAGCTTCGAGAAGCTGACGTAGCGCCGCCATCTTGGCGGCAGCTCATGATTGCGCACTCCTCAAATCTTCTGCAACTTCCACCGTCCCTGGCGAAACAATAAAATACCTGCCATCGCAATCGCCGCTTCCGCAATCACAATCGCGTAGTACGCTCCATTCGCCCGCATCCCCAGCGGTATCGCCAGCGCGTACGCCAACGGAATTTCCAGCAGCCAAAATCCGAAAAAATTCACGATGGTCGGCGTTAACGTGTCTCCCGCCCCATTAAATGCCTGCAGCATCACCATTCCATACGCGTACGCGATGTTCCCGTAACTCAATATCCGCAAGCAAGACACCCCCAGCGGGATCACTGTGGGATCGTTCGTAAACAGCCGGATATTCGGCTCCGCAAAAATTGAAAAGAACACCCCCACCGTCCCCAGAAAAATCATGTTGTACAAACCCGTTTTCCAAACCGAGGCTTCCGCCCGCTCCGGCTGTTTCGCCCCAAGGTTTTGTCCCACCAGCGTAGCCGCCGCGTTGCTCAGTCCCCAACTTGGCAGAATCACAAAAATCACGATGCGAATTCCGATCGTATACCCCGCCAGCGCCGCCGATCCGAAAATGCTAACGATGCGCACCAACCCTATCCAACTCATGTCCGCGATCGCAAATTGCAAAATTCCCGTCAGCGACACTCGGACCAACCTCACCAATACTCCCCAGTCCACGCGCACCTGCTCTTTCAGAATCCGAATGCGCTCCGTTCCCTTCAGCAATCGATAAAACTGAAAGAGCACACCGATACTTCGTCCCGTAAACGTCGCTAGTGCCGCGCCCGTCACGTCCAGTTTCGGAAATGGTCCCCAACCGAAAATCAAACAAGGGTCGAGAATCAAATTGATGATGTTCGAGACCCACAACAATCGCATCGCGATCGCCGCATCGCCCGCACCGCGGAAAATCGCGTTATTCAAAAACAGCATCACAATCGCGCCGCACCCTCCCAACGCGATTCGCGCGTACCCCGATCCCACTGCTACCACACTTGGCGATGCTCCCATCAGCCGCAACAATTCTGGCGCGTAAAACCAGCAAGGAATTCCGATCAGTGCAGAGGTTGCCAGTCCCACCAGAATCGCCTGCACCCCGGCAACCGCCGCGTCCGCCGGATCCTTCTCCCCAATTCGTCGCGCCACCATTGCTGTCGTCGAAAGGCTCAACCCGAATCCCACCGCAAAGACCAGGCTCAGCAACGACTCGGTAAGTCCCACCGTCGCCACCGCTTCGGCTCCCAGCCGCCCCACCCAGAAAATGTCCACCACCGCAAACAGCGACTCCAATACCATTTCCAGAACCATCGGAATCGCCAGCAGCAGAATCGCGCGATTCAGGCTCCCCGTCGTGTAATCCTGATGCGAGCCGCGGAGCGCTTCGCGGATGGACGCCCACAGCGACGGCGATTTTGCCTCCAGTGTCTCTAAGCCCGGCATAAAATCCAATCATTTCTCGCGATTCGCGAATCTTATCGGAATCACGCGAACAGAAATCTATTAGTAAGGATGAATGAAAAACAGTTTCGCCCGGAGGCGATTACCGCGAGGTGGCAATTCGAGGAATGAACATATTCGTTTCCTGGCGCCAAGCTGAACTTGCAAGGTCGGCGAGTCTTAGAAGTTTACTTGAAGCCAAGCCCAGTGCCAATGACTTTCCCACGTTCCAAAACGCGCTCGCCTGGCCGCTTGGCCGCCGTTCCATATGCGAACGATTGTCCATTGTCGGTTACGTGGCGCGCCAATTTTCGCCAACCCGCGTCACCTTATACTGGATGAATCAGATCGACGCCTTTTTTCGGAGCTCACATTCGCGGCCCATGCAAACCACCGATCTAGCCCCGGCATCCACGCAACAAGTCACTCTCCCGCCGCCTGAGAAGCCGTCGGACCTGCGCGGATCTTCGAGCTTTTTCCGGAAGCATGTCGCCATCATTCTGCTTATTTCCATTTGCGTCCTGATTCCCTGCTTCTGGCTGCCCAAAATCGAAGCCGGCGACCTCCCAAGCCACACCTACAACGCCTGGCTCGCCAGCCTTGTACAAAAAGGCCAAGCGCCCGGTCTCTGGCTAGTTCCCCAACACAACAACATCCTTGCCGACATCCTTTTGTCGCGGCTTGGAACGCTTTTCGGTTTTGCGGCCGCTGAAAAAATTGTTGCTGCGCTTGCCGTTCTGCTCTTCTTTTGGGGCGCCATTGCGCTCGCCACCGTCTCCAGTGGCAAACCGCCTTGGTTCCTGGTTCCGCTAATTGCCATGTTGGCGTATGGCTGGACGTTCCACATGGGCTTCCTGAATTTCTATTTTTCTCTGGGAATTTCTTTCGTCGCGCTGGCTATTCTCTGGCAACCCAATCGTCGCCTTTATCCTGTCGTGCTCTTGTTGGCGCCACTCATCTGGCTCGCGCATCCGTTAGGCTTCGTTTGGTTCGCGGCGACTGCTTTCTACATTCTCGCCGCGAATTCTTTGCCGAACCGCCTTCATCCACTTCTCTTCCTCGCGGGCCTGGTCGCCATGTTGTTGGTCCACCTGTATTTTTCCAGCAGTTACGACGTCCGCTGGTGGCAAGGTCACTTCTACGATCTAAATGGCAGCGATCAACTCATTCTCGGCACGCGCTACCCCTTCATTGCGTACTCAGTTCTTGGAACCGTCGCGGCGTTCGGCTTGTTTCATTTACTGCAATCTCTGCGCAAACCTTCACCAGATACAAACTATTTTCCGCCAGCCCTGCAATTATTCTTGATCGGACTTTTGGCGCTCCCGTTCCTTCCCGAAAAGATTTTTCTATCCCCGTATCCCGATCCCGTTTCGTTCATCTGTTCACGTTTTACCCTGGCCATCGCCATTCTCGGCTGCTGCGCTCTCGCTCGCCTTTGTCCGCATTTCGTTTTTGCGGCAGTGCTCGCTTGTATCGCCGCCGTTTTTTTCGTTCTCGTGTATCAGGACGCTTCCCGTACCTATGCCATGGAGAAGCAGGCCGACGTGCTCGTCGCAAAGCTTCCGCAAGACGCGCGTGTCATCACCACCATTTTCCCGTTTCGCGATTCACGCATTTTCACTCATCACGTCATGGATCGCGCCTGCATCGAACACTGCTTCAATATCGGCAATTACGAGGCTTCCTCCAAACAATTCCGTTTACGCGCTTCTCCGAACAATCGCTTTGTAGAGACTGCGCCGCTCAATGCTGCCCACATGATGATTGGCGATTACGTCGTGCAAAATGAGGATTTGCCGCTCTGGCAGATTTTCCAGTGCGGCCCCGCGGAAACTGATTTGTGTCTACGCCCCATCCATGTCGGGCCTCTCACCAATTTCATTTCCAGCGAAGCTGTGCGCGCCAGGCCGCTGCGATAATCGCGTTGAAATCAGCTGCATTTGATTTCTTCCACCTCGCTTGAGAACATTCTCTCTAGCCCATGCGAGCCACAATCGAATGAGCCAAGTGTTTCCCTACTCCTTCTCGCCCCGTTTCCTCCACCAACCTCTGCGATTCCTCGCCGCAGCATTCCTCATTTCTGTTTTTCCGAGTTCGCATGTGCGCGGCTCGCAAGATCCAAAAGTTGCCTTGCAAGTAAAAGCGGTCAGCATTCTAGCTTCGGTGCGCGACAAGCACGGCAAAGTCGTGCCAAACTTGACCAAAGACGATTTTGTCGTCCAAGAAGACGGGCGCCCGCAAACCATAAATTACTTTGCCCACGGAAATACCGCGCCTCTGCGTCTCGGACTCCTCGTCGACACCAGTCTCAGCCAAAGCAATCTGCTCGATCAGGAACGCACCGCGAGTTTCAGCTTCCTGGATCATTTATTGCGCGCGGAAAAAGATCTTGCCTTCGTGATTAAGTTCGATCGCGAAGTGGAGTTGCTACGCGATTTCACTGCGGACCGCGGCAAACTGCAATCTTCTCTGCGGTTGCTGGAAACTTCGGAATTCCGTCCGAGCAGTGCAAGCGGTGGACACTCTGGAGGATTTGGACCGGGAAGCGGAACACTTTTGTATGATGCGATCTTCCTTGCTGCGGATGAATTGATGAGCAAACAGCAAGGACGCAAAGCGCTGATCCTTTTGTCGGATGGAGTCGATCGCGGCAGCAAAGAAACGGTGGATGAAGCGATCGAGAGGGCGCAACGTTCGGACACGCTGATTTATTCGGTTTTATTTTCCGACGAAGAAAGTTTCTACGAAGGACACAAGAATCATGGCGGACCGTATGGCGC
>JBAVNY010000096.1:0-10767 GCA_049691535.1 Candidatus Acidiferrum sp. | reverse complement strand
CTGCTGTTTGGGCTTTTAACCGCCGTGGCCGTCTTGATCTTCGGCGTTCTCTCGCATCTTCATGCGCAAAGCGCCACCGCCGCCGATAAGCCATTCGTTGTCGAATATTATTACAAGGCGAAGTGGGGCCATGCCGACGAGTTCATCACCCTCTTCAAAAAGAATCACTATCCGGTTCTGAAAAAAGAAATGGAGATGGGCCGCATGCTCAAAGTTTCTGTCGTCGCTCCGGTTTATCACACCACCGAAGACGGCCGCTGGGATTATCGGGTCACGATCGTTTTCAAGAACGCCGCTGTGGCCAACGACAACTTCGATTCCGCCGCTCTCCTCAAACAACTATTCCCCGACCAGGACAGCTACAAAAAAGAAGAGCAGCGCCGTTTCGAAATTCTCGATGCTCATTGGGATCTGCCCATCAAGGACGTCGACACCAAATAGCCTGGCAGCGCCAACTTCCAGCCGGACACGAAATAGTCTGGTAGCGCCGGCTGCCAGCCGGCACAAGAAAACCTCTACCTAGAGAAATGTCGCACGGCCCAGGCGCCGGCGCTACGATGACCTCGTCGCACGAACTAGCCCGGCGGCCAGCGAAAGTTCCGCCCACCCAGCAGATGCAGGTGCAGATGAAACACCGATTGCCCCGCCCCGCCGCCATTATTAAAAACCGTCCGGTAGCCAGCCAATAGCCCGCGCTCCGTCGCCAGTTTTGCCGCTACCTGCTGCAATTTTCCAAGCAGCGCCTGATCTTCCTGCGCCGCATCATGCAACGCCGCGAAATGTTTCCGCGGGCAAATCAAAATATGCGTAGGCGCCTGCGGGCTGATGTCTTCAAACGCAAATACGTCATCATCCTCATACACCAGCTTGGCCGGTATCTGCTTGGCGCCAATTTTGCAGAACAAACAGTTTGCATCCATTACTTACCCCCCGCCGCGACGCCCTCATCAAGCCGCATCACAAACGTTGTGAATCCCTCTTTGTTGTGCAGTTGTTCCCCCAACTGGCGCGCCGCGTCTTCTCCGGAAATTTTCCCTACGCGCACCCGGTAAAACGCAGCACCATCCGTCGTATCGTATTGTTGTATAAAAATGGGTGAATACTCTGCGCTAAGGCGGGCCTTTAACCGCTCCGCATTCGCGCGCTCTCGGAATGCCCCCACCTGAATCGTGAAATAACCCGCCGTCGGATCGACGTTCCCGAGCACTTCCAGCCGCACGTGCACCACGCCCGGGCCAATCGACTCGATCTCGCGCGCCGCCGCTTGGGACAGGTCAATGATCCGATTGTCCACAAACGGTCCACGGTCGGTAATCCGCACCGTGGTGCTCTTGCCATTGCTCAGATTCGTTACTCGCACCATCGTCTCGAACGGCAACGTTCGATGCGCTGCGGTCAACTTATACATGTCATACACTTCGCCGTTCGACGAGTGCCGTCCGTGAAACGGATTGCCATACCACGACGCATTACCTTCTTCGATGAAGCCGACAGGCGCAGGCGCGGGAGGGGTCTTGCCGCGCCGCGGCGCCGCAGCAGCAGGCTTGCTCGCCATCGCTGTTTCGTTCTTTGCAGCCTCAGCGGTGGACTCGGGCGTTTCCACCGGTTGCGTAGGGGCTGGAGTCCGGCTCGCTGACGCGCGCCGCGATGAGCAGCCCATAACGAGCAAACTCAATCCACTCGTTACCGCCAACAGCACCGCAGTCCGGCGCAAATTCTTCACGGCTTCGGTGCTTGCGAGGTTTGCGTGTTTCGCGCGTTCACTCGGCTCTCCAGCTTCTTTGCTGCTTCCGAGAGCTTGTCTGAAACTTCCCGCAGAAACTGTGCGGTCCGTTTTTCCGTTTCGGGCGCAACTTCTTCTTCCAGGTATTTCCGCAGCCGCCCCAACTCTTCGTCGAGCCGCCGACCAATTTCTTCGAATTTGTCCATGGGTTCCTTGCGCCAGATTGTGCAGCGCGATTCCGGTATTATAGGAACGCGAAAACAACCGTGCAAGGAGGACTGTTGCCCCTTCCCTACCAGTGGCAAATGCGCGTCGACCGTCTGAAAAATATGTTTGGCGGGATGTTTGGCAAAGGCGAACGCCGCCCGCAACTCTGCCCCGCCTGTGGCGCGCTAGTCGGCATCACCGCAACCCGTTGCCACCAATGCGGCACTAGCCTGCGCTTCGGTTTGGCCGCCTGGAGCAAAGGCCTCTCCGAATTCTTTGGCGGCCAAGCGCCAGTAACCACCGCAATCCTGATTCTTAACGTCATCATGTTTGGCGTCAGCTTGATACGCTCCATGAAAAGTGGCGGCGGCTTCGGCCTGTTCGGAGGAATGAGCGGCGTCGAACTCTATCGTCTCGGCGAAAATGTGCCGCTGCGCTGGGGCGTCGCTACTTGGTGGCGCCTGATCACCGGGACATTTCTTCACGGCGGGCTGTTACACATTGGCATGAATATGATGGTGCTTCTCGATATTGCTCCCATGGTCGAAGAAGTCTACGGTTCCGCACGGTTTCTTTTTATCTACGTCGCATGCGGCGTGGGTGGCTCCCTTCTGAGCACACTCTTTGGCAAAGGTCCCTCCGTTGGGGCGAGCGGCGCCATATTAGGACTTATTGGAGTTCTCATTGCCGTAACTTCGAAACGCGGTGGCGCTAGCATGCAGGCCATGCGTTCGCGCCTGATTTCGTGGGTGGTAACTATTTTCGCCTTTGGATTTCTTGTGCCCGGCATCGACAACTGGGGCCACTTTGGCGGCCTTACCATTGGCTTTTTAGTAGGTAGGATTTTTTCTGATCGTCAGCCCGCAGCCGGCTCGGAGCGTTCCCGCTCCTATCTGATGGGATGGTTTGCCGGAGCAGTCATCGTTGCGGCGTTTGTCATGATGTACATCCACTTCAACGACCCGATTCCCTGATCACGCTATGACGCGTGCAGTCGTCGCGCCACCACCACCGAATAGTGAAAGCCGGATACCGTAACCAGCACCGCCACCGTGTACAGCAAGTAGTGCACCAGCACATCGAATCGCGGGTCTGGATACGCCGCATGCAGCACCGCGAAAAATACTAATCCAATCTCGAAAAATGTCGTCGCCTTGCCTAACCACGAAGGCGGAAACGGCCGGTACCCCTGAATGATCAAAATCACCGCCGCCACGATCAGCATCAGCACGTCGCGGCTCAGCACCATAATGGTCAGCCACCACGGAATCTTCTTCTCCATGGAAAGCGCAATGAACGACGATGACAGCAACAGCTTGTCTGCGATCGGATCGAGATACGCCCCCAGCGCGGATTTCTGATTCAGCCGCCGCGCCAGCAGCCCATCGATCGTGTCGGTGCCCGCCACAAACACCAGCACCAGCACGGCCCACTGATATTTTTGATATAGCAGCAGAATCAGGAAGAGCGGCAGAAATCCCAGGCGCAGGAACGTAATTTGATTGGGAACCGTCCAGATGCGCGCTTTCATTTCGCAAAAGGATAACGCAGTTCAGGCGAACTGCGCGAGATATTCAACCAGCGAACGGCCGATCTTGCGTTCAAATACTTCCGCCATCGACGGAATCGACCCGGACGGCTCGTCCAGCGAAATTCGTTCCACGCGCGTCATAGGAAAGAACACCGTGGGCAGGCCGACACGTTCGCCATCCGGCTCATTCACCTGCCGGATCAGATGATCAAACGAATTCAGATCCACACCGCGAATGGTCACCCCGCTGGTGTTCAGTTCCAGGAGTATTCCCCAAACCTTTTCCTTAGGACTGTGCAGGCTGATTACCACGATCGAGTTCGGCTTCATGCAACCTCGCGCCTTGAAATCGCAATTCCAGCTTAGCGCGGGAATCGCACCCACGGCGTAACGTTTGTGCCCGTCGTGACCTGCTTCAAACCGGCACCGTCATCAACGCCGGCCCGCCCGCTGGCAGCCTTAGCTTTGGCTCGGTCAGCGCTTGCACTTCTTCCACGGTTGTCCCCGGCGCAATTTCCCGCAGCACCAGGCCCTCCGGCGTCACATCGATGAACGCCAACTCCGTCACAATGTGATCCACAACTTCCACGCCGGTCAGCGGCAGCGTACATTTGCACAATATTTTTGGCTTCCTGTCCCGCGTCGCGTGCTCCATCGCGATGAACACCCGCTTCGCGCCCGCCACCAGATCCATCGCGCCGCCCATGCCTTTCAGCATCTTTCCCGGTATCGCCCAGTTCGCCAGTGTTCCCTTCTCATCCACTTGCAGCGCGCCCAGCACCGTTAAATCCACGTGTCCGCCGCGAATCATCGCAAAAGAATCCGCCGACGAAAAATACGCGCTGCCCGGCAACTCCGTCACGGTCTCTTTTCCCGCGTTGATCAGGTCCGGATCCACTTCCTCCAACCGCGGATAAGGCCCAACGCCTAACATTCCATTTTCCGACTGCAGAATCACTTCCATCCGCTTCGGCACAAAGTTCGCCACCAGCGTCGGCATGCCAATGCCAAGATTCACGTAGTAGCCGTCGCGCAATTCCTGCGCAATGCGCCGCGCGATTCGCTCCCGTTTTTGTTCTTCTGTTAACGCCATCGTCTTACGTCCCGCGCATGGTGCGCTTTTCGATTCTCTTCTCGTACGGCGCGCCCTGAAAAATCGCGTCCACAAAAATTCCCGGCGTGTGCACCTGATCAGGATCGAGCTGCCCCGCCTCTACAAGCTCCTCGACTTCCGCAATCACATAATCCGCAGCCGTGGCCATCATCGGATTAAAGTTTCGCGCCGTCTTGCGAAACACCAGATTTCCCCAGCGATCGCCCTTCCACGCCTTTACAAAGGCGAAATCGCCCCGCAGCGCTCGCTCCAACACATATTTTCGCCCATCGAATTCTCGCGTCTCTTTGCCCTCCGCCACCATCGTGCCGTAGCCCGTCGGCGTATAAAACGCCGGAATCCCCGCGCCGCCCGCCCGCAAGCGCTCCGCCAGTGTTCCTTGCGGGTTCAGTTCCACTTGCAATTCGCCGCTCAGCACCAACTGTTCGAAAAGTTTGTTTTCCCCCACGTACGTCGAAATCATCTTCTTTACTTGCCGGTTTTGCAGCAGCAAGCCAATTCCGAAGTCTTCCACTCCGGCGTTGTTACTTACAACTGTTAGATCCTTCGTCCCTTTCGCCCGCACCGCCGCAATCAGCTTCTCCGGAATCCCACACAACCCAAATCCGCCCATAAGAATAATCATGCCATCGCGCAGATTCGCGAGCGCAACTTCCGGCGATGTAATTCGTTTATCCATAACTCAATTTACCCGAAGCGCGAGGTTAGAATGTTTGTCAACGAAAGTGAACACACCAAGGAAATTCTACTCTAACTGCAAGTCCGAACGGCAATGTAAGAAGATTGGTGGGAGTACTCAAAATTTTAGGCCGGACAGCCTAACCCTTTTCGAAATGTCTGCGGCGTCATTCCCGTAATCCGCCGAAACACCCGGCAGAAATGGCTCTGATCCGCGAAACCTGTCGCAAAACTCACTTCAGAGAGCGACACCTCCGGTGCTAGCAGCCGCACGCACGCTGTTCGAATTCTCAATCGATGCACATACTCTCCGAGCCCTTCGCCAACAAACCGCCGAAACACTCGCGAAAGGTGCACCGGGTGGACTCCCGCTTCGCCGCTAAGCTCATCCAGCGTCACTTTCTCGCAATGTTCCACCTGAAGCTTCCCCAGCACGCGAGCCAGCCACGCCGGACTTTGCCGCGTTTCTTCCTTCGGTACTCTCCCCGCATATCCCACCAGTTCGGCCAGCAGGCTCTCCACCACAAACGAATCCGCAGGAACGCCGCCAAATAATTCGCGAAACAATTTCACCGTCAGCCACAGCATTTCGCCACCGCGCAAATCTTCGCAAGCCAACCGTAAATTCCCAGAACACTCCGCTATCCGCGCTTGCCACTTCGCCCGCAACCCAATTTCGAAAAATCGCAGTCCATCCGGTCCGATCTCGTCTTGATGTGGTATCCCCGGGGGACGAAACATTACCGTGAATGGCGAGAACTGCTTTTGCTCCCGCCCATACCGCTCTCCGTAATAGCCGCGCAGCAGCAACGCAAAAAACGGCAGCTCGTGCGCATGCTTGGGCAACTTCCGCGGCACGGCATGCTGCAAGTCCGTGAAAATCGCGCCCTGCATCTCGCTTTTTCGCTGAACCGCCCCGAAAAAGCTTCCGCCCGCCAGGGTCTTCTCCCCGCTGTTCACTGCAACTGCGCTGGCCATAATTCACCCACCTCGCTACACGTTGTCTTTGTTCTAGACGCCCCGCCCCAAATTTGGCTAGCTTAGCTCTCGACGGAATTCCTTCCAGGAGGCATCATGCTTCGCATCGCGCTCGTTTTGAGTTGGTCGCTGGCTCTTCTCACTTGGACCGTCCTATCGCCGCAACCCAATCCTTCAACTTCCACGCCTTCGCCGAACACTCCTCAATATACGTCCGGCGGTCATCTGATGTTCCCCAGCAACTATCGCGAGTGGGTGTACCTCAGCTCTGGCGTCGACATGAATTACAACCCGGCTTTCCAGAAAATGGACCACTCCATGTTTGACAATGTCTTCGTCAATCCCGAAGCCTACAAATCGTTCCTGCAGACCGGCACTTGGCCCGACAAAACCATGCTTGTTTTGGAGGTCCGCATGGCCGCCGACCACGGTTCCATCAATAAACAGGGCCACTTTCAAGCCGGTAATGTGATGGGCCTGGAGATCCACGTGAAGGACGAATCGCGCTTCTCACCCGGGAAGTGGGCCTTCTTTGGATTCGATGACGATAAACCCGCGACCGCCTTCGCCAAAGATATGCCCTGCTACTCCTGCCACGAACAGCACGCCGCCGTGGACACCACCTTTGTGCAGTTTTATCCAACGCTCATCGAAATCGCCAAGAAAAAAGGCACATTGAGCGCTGCTTATTTGAAGGAAGAAGCCGCTGGCGCTAAGGCTCAGGAAGCGGGCGCCGCCAAAAAGCCCTAATTGTCGGGCCCATACAGGAGAGGGCTGAATTTACTGCATGCTGCGCAATAATTTGTATAATTCGTTGGCGGCGTCGAAATCCGCTTCCAGTTCCCGCGAACCCAACCGCTCTCGCAGATCATCCAGTCGCCGCGCAAACAGATCCAGCGCCGCCGAAAGCACTTCGCGATTCGTCAGCACGATGTCTCGCCACGTGGAATACGGGCTGCCAGCCAGCCGCAACGTGTCCCGCAATCCCGGCCCAGCTAGCGTGATTGGCAGTCCGTTCTCATCCAGCCGGTCATAGAAAAACGATCCCAGCGCAATGGCCACAAGCTGCGGCAAGTGCGACGCCAACCCCACGGCATAGTCATGCTGCTGCGCACCCAGCCACACCGGCCGCGCACCAAGCTTCTCGATAATTTTCACGAAAGCAGAAATGCGCGGATCACGCGATTCGTCTTGCGCCCCAATTAACGCGTACGTTCCGCCTTGAAATAAATCGGCGTCGGCATGCGAAAATCCCGACAGCTCCCGGCCCGCCATTGGGTGCCCACCCAGGAAAATCGGCCCGCCTTCATCAGCAAACAGCTCAACAGCAGCCTGTTCGATGCGCAATTTTGTGCTGCAAGCATCCGCCACCAACGCACGCGACGGAGCGTGCTGCGCAATTTCGGGAAGCAGGTCGAGCGTCGCGCCAATCGGTAACGCAATGTAAATCAAATCTGCCCGGCGAATTGCTGCTTCAACCGAAGCAAACATCCCCTCATCGATCGCGCCGCGCCGCCGCGCCTCCAGCACCACGTCAGGGCGGTCCCACCCAACGATGTACATATCCGGCGTGTATTTTCGCAGTGCCAGCGCAAACGAACCGCCGATCAACCCCGTGCCCAATATGGTGACGCGTTGGATCAGATGTGGCATGCCCTAGGAGATTCGGCGCCCGACGGCAGGAGCAATGATGCGCAATTCCGTCATCAATTGCGCGAACTGCTGCGGCTCCAGCGATTGCGCCCCATCAGACAGTGCGTGGTCGGGATCGTTATGCACCTCGATCAACAATCCATCCGCCCCCGCTGCCACTGCCGCTCGCGCCATCGCCCCAACCTTGTCTCGCCGCCCCGTTCCATGCGAAGGATCTGCCAAAATCGGCAGGTGCGAAAGTTTCTGAATCACCGGAATCGCCGCAATATCCAGGGTATTTCGCAGATAGGTCTCGAACGTGCGTATTCCCCGTTCGCACAAAATCACTTTGTAATTTCCGCCGGCCAGGATATATTCCGCGCTCAACAATAATTCCTCAATCGTAGCCGACATGCCGCGCTTCAGCAGCACCGGCTTTTGCACTTCTCCCAACGCGCGCAGCAAGAAATAATTCTGCATATTTCGCGCGCCTACCTGAAACACATCCACATAATTCCCCATCATTTGAATCTGCGACGGGTCCATCACTTCGCTGACCACGAACAATCCAAACTTGTCCGCCGCCTCGCGAATCAGCTTCAGCCCCTTTTCGCCCATCCCTTGAAACGCATAAGGAGAGGTCCTCGGCTTAAATGCGCCGGCCCGCAGAATTTTGGCTCCCGCCTTAGACACCGCTTCCGCGACCGCATTAATCTGCTCCGGAGACTCCACCGAACAGGGCCCAGCCGCCACCACCACTTCCGGCCCGCCGATTTTCACGCCACGGCCAAGATCGACAATCGTTCCTTCTGGTTTGAACTGCCGGCTCGCCAATTTAAAGGGCTGCGTAATGCGTACAACTTCGCGCACGCCTTCCAGCAACTCGAAATCCCGGTGGTCGAAATCGCGATGGACACCCACCGCGCCCAGCACCGTGTGCGACGCGCCCGTCGATCGATGAACATCAAAGCCGCTGCCGACGATCCGGTCAATTACCCGCTGGATCTGCTCGTCCGTGGCCCCTTCCTGCATCACAATAACCATGAATCAATCCTCGATTTCTGAATTTCCCACTTCACTTCGGTTGTTGCGGATCGGAGGGCGTATCGCCTCCGTGCATTGCTAGCCGCTCGGCAGAGCGTGCTTCGTCAATAATACGTTCAAACAAGCGTCGAATCGCCGCGTGCGACAACGGCCCCCGATTATTCGTTTCGGCGTTTGCCAGAACTTCGTTCTCCCGCGTTGGCTGGTAAATCGGAATCCCCGCTTCCTGCTTCAATCTTCCAATTTCCAACGCGCACTGCGAGCGCTCGTTCAGCAATTCCACCAGCTTTTTGTCGATCTCGTCCATGCGGCGCCGCCAGTCGGAAATGTTCACGAACCGGCCTCCCGGCGCGACAGTCCGTGCCGTCCTGCATCCCTCAACGCCACAATCTTTTCCCGCAGCGCCTTCTCTGCATTTGCAATCGACGCAGCCTTTTCAATTTCCGCCACCAGCGCGGACCCCACTACCGCCGCGTCCGCCAATCCACCCAACACCGACACGTGCCCCGGCAGCGAAATCCCAAATCCCACCGCAATCGGTAGCTCCGTGAAATTTCGAGCCCGCCGCAGTAGTGCTGGCAAGTCATCTGGCAACGCGTCTTTCGCGCCAGTCACTCCCGTGCGCGAAATCAAATACATAAATCCACTGGAACACGCCGAAATTATCTTCAGGCGATCATCCGTCGAAGTCGGTGCCGCCAGAAAAATGGTGTCCAGCCCTCGCCCGTGTAACACCTTCCGATAGTCTTCTGACTCTTCGGGAGTCAGGTCCGTAACCAAGACTCCATCTGCGCCGGCCTGCGCCGCCCCGTCGGCAAACTTCTCCACTCCCATTTGCAGTAAAGGATTGAAGTAGGTGAACAGCACCAGCGGAATCTCCGACGCAGCCGATCCCGGCTTCCGGATCCGCTGCACCAATTCCAACACGCCCACAAGGGTTGCTCCTGCCTGCAGAGCACGCTCTGACGCCCGCTGAATCGTCGGCCCATCGGCGAGAGGATCGCTAAACGGCACACCCAGCTCGATGATGTCCGCGCCAGCCTCGGCCAATGCCACCACAAAGTTATACGTAGCTTCAAGCGATGGGTCGCCCGCGGTGATATACGCGATCAGCCCCAGTTCTCCACTTTCGCGCAACTGCGCGAATCGTTTGGAAATGCGAGTCTGCTTGATGGGCGGAAGAGTCATGAGATTTATTTGCAGAGATTAAAGCAGGCGCTTATACGTGTCCATGTCTTTGTCGCCGCGCCCCGACAGATTAATGATTACCAAATCACTCGCGTTAAATTGCGGCAACCGCTCCATCAAGCCCGCCAAGGCGTGCGCCGATTCCAGCGCCGGGATAATTCCTTCCGTGCGCGACATCAGCCTCGCGGCATCCAACGCCGCCTGATCCGAAACCGCTGCGTATTCTGCGCGATGTTCATCCGCCAGCCAGGCGTGTTCCGGACCAATCGCTGGATAATCCAGTCCCGCTGAAATCGAATGCGTCGCCGCGATCTGCCCATCTTCGTTCTGCAGCACATACGTGTACGTGCCCTGCAACACGCCGGGTTTCGCCCCTGTGAATCCCTGATGCGCAGCCAGCCGCGCCGCATGCTCGCCCAATCCATTGCCGCGTCCGCCTGCTTCAATTCCTACCATCTTCACATCCGAATCTTTCAGAAATTCATAAAACAATCCAATCGCGTTCGAACCTCCGCCCACGCAAGCGTACAAATGCGTTGGCAGCCGCTTTTCTGCCGCAAGAATCTGCACACGCGCTTCTCGCCCAATCACCGCCTGAAAATCGCGCACCATCGTTGGATACGGATGCGCTCCCAGCACCGACCCTAGCAAATAATGCGTCGTGCGCACATT
>JBAVNY010000095.1:0-13603 GCA_049691535.1 Candidatus Acidiferrum sp. | reverse complement strand
TCGTAAATCTATAGGCTTCATTGAATGCGGAGATCGTGCCGCCGTCAGTGGTGAAAAAACCTGGGCCCTCGTCGCGATCGTGTGAAAAACCCAGCCGGAGCTGCACGCGCGATTGCGGAAATAGCGTCAAATTGTAATCTTGCATACGGCGCACCAGATCGAGCGCATGCGGCGAAGTGGCGATGCCGATTGCGGGATTGGAGGTCGAAGGGTTGAGCGGATTGGCCAGCAGGTTGTAGTCCCAGAAGTTCTTGTCACGGCGAAACAGCATTCGAAAATCGTAAAACCTGTTTTTCCCAATACGCAGGCGGGACACGTCATTCGGATCCCCGCCGTAGCCAAAATTGCTGAAGCTGAGGTTGTCGAACAGCAAGCCGTGGTGATCCAGCGAGCGCATATTCACGGTGTAATCGAACAGACGAAATCCAGAGCCGAGATTCACAAAGGTATCGTAGGTGTTGTAGTTCCCGTTGATCCACGTAGCCCGGTAACCAGCCTCAATGGACTGCTGTATGTTGTAGTTCCCCTGGTCCATCCCCTTCGTTTCTTCGGAGTTGCTCTGTGCATGAGAGAACGGCGATGAAGACGCAAGCAGCAAAACAAGAAACACCAAGCTGAACCCGAGAACCGCCGGGCGGTATCTCATGACCACTCCCCCGACCGTCTGCGGCTGGCATTCTTTGGCCGCCATGCTGGGAGGGCGTTTGTTCCGCAATGTGAAGATATGGTTCATGGCCATCTCTATTTGAAAAACGTGTGGTCGAAGTTGGAGCCGTGGATCTGGCTATGACACAGGGTGCACGACTTGAAGAATGTCTCCTGGCTATGAAACGAAGGGGTGCCGGGCGCTCCGCCGGTTTTTGCATTTGGCGCAGAATTTGTGTGGCATTGCAAACACAACAGATTGACGTTGCTCACTCGCAGCATGTGCACATTGGCGCCCCCATGCGGTATGTGGCAAGAGGTGCAGCCTTCGATTTTTACCGGAGCGTGTTCGAACACAAACGGTCCCTGCTTATCGGCGTGACACGTAAAGCAAACAGCATCCTGTGTTGCCGACGCCCGCACTTGCTTTGGCCCAACGGTGCCGTGCGGATTGTGGCAATCGGAGCACTGGATCAGTCCTTCGTTAACGCGGTGATGGAATGGCATTTGGAACTCGGCCTTCTGCTGCAAGTGGCACGAGTAACAGAGTTCCGGCTGCGCCTTGATCAGGAGAAACTCTTTGGTTTTCGCGTGATGCGGCGAATGGCAGGAGATGCAACTGACCTTGTTGAGCGGGTGTATCGAGTTGATGGCGTTCCGATGTTGCGGGCCACCGGCATGGCAGGTCATGCAACGAGCATTGACTTCCTTCGTCGAAGCAGTCTCGAATACAAAAATCTTAGTCTTGTCGCCGCCACCCGCAACGTGATCTGCACCGGGACCATGGCAGCCTTCGCAACCTTGCTTCGAAGGGCCGCCTTCTTTGTTAAGTGTGGTCACCCAATGCGGCGTTTTCTCCCAACCGTCGAAGGTTCCCTGGTGACATGTCTTGCAGGTTTCCGCTCCCACATACTTGGCATCTTCAGAAGGGGGTGCGCTGGGCCCCGGTGCCGTTGCGAACTGCGCATTCTTGCTGACAGTCTCTTGGGGAACTTGGCCTGGTGCGTAGGGGGCAAGGGTAAGCAGGAACAAGACAAGAAAAAGAGACAGCGGAGCAGCAGCAGCCCTGGAATTTGCCGGCGTTAACACGTCCGCGTCGCCATCCTCGCTTTGTCATGCAAGCATGCCAAAGCAATTTCGTAGTTGAAGCGTGTCTCTTCCAAAGTTTGGCCATACTATGCGGTTTCCCAGCGCATCGTCTGTTCAATACCGGACACTTGAATGTTAAAAGAAGACAATTTGCCGTGGTCGTGGGGTTGTTGAAGTTCCAGGCAAGAACAGAAACGGCCCAGCCGTTGTTGAGATTCCGCTTCTAGCCATCAGGTCCTCAGATGGTCAAGACAGCCACACTGGTTTTCAAGAGATTCTCTTGTATACCTACCAGCGCTTCGGGTGGGACTCCCAGAGTCAGGAAATATTCCTCAGCACTGGGCCAGCCCTGGAATCGGATGGAGGTCACAGATTCTCGCTGACCGCTATCATCGATGTGTACCCCCGGTTGGCTAATCTTGGTCACGTCCACCGCAAGTATGCAGTGATTCAAGCTGTGTAGGAGGAATCGGTATCTCATTGACAGACTATGCTACAAATCAAAAGGCTCGCGAGAGTTGTTAAACCAATGAGCTGGATCTTCCTCGTCTTGACATTTTGGCCCCTATCTATCTTTGAATCGTGTCAGGTATCCGGATCGGATTCGTCCTGGGAAGCCGCGCTTAAAGAACGCGGTTACCGGTATGTCGAGTGCTACGACCTCTGGAGACATGCGCTCATTCGCTGCGCTTCCTCTCTGCAGCTTGGTGTCTTTGATTACTATTTAGGCCCAAAAAATGAACGCAAACAGTGGAAGAAGCATAAGAAATAGGCGAGATCGTCGCAATTATCAATATCCCTGCGGCTATTGTAGATATCATTGGAAACATGTCGATATCGCAAAATGGCCACGGTGAGAATGGCAGATGGTCTACGCCAGTGTAATCGGCCTTGAGTGAATGAGCGAACCTGGGCGTGATGGAGCCGCGCCGCTCGCTTAGTTCAGGATGGGTGCCGGCTGCAGGGATTCATCCGGCGCGTGTGTCGAGCTATCGCCCCGCTCCGCAGGCTGTACATTATCCAAACACCCGCGCATTTTATCCGCCAGCACGCGCACGTTGGGCTCGTTCAGCATGTCCAAATGCCCGCCGGTAACGTCCTTTACTTCGATCCCCCCGGAAACCAATCCTCCCCATCCCAGCAGCTCGTCGTTCTCAATGGTGGCGCCTCGTGTCACCGACCGGAAGATCGTCAGTTTTCCCGGATACACCTTCGGCCGGTATTGCGACATCGCTTCGCGGTTGCTCTTCTCCAGCGGGCTTATGCCTTCCGGGAGCGGCCGGCCTATTTTCTCAAACACATGCTCGGCTAGCATATTCAGTCTCACCATTGCTTTTTCTTTGATGTAGTCCCAGGGTCTCTCTCGGATGCGATCCAGGCGCACGCCCCAGCGTTGCCGGAAATCCGCCGAGCGCGCCAACCGCTCCAAGTAGCGCCACTCGATCGTGTCCAAAAAGCCTAGCAGCGCCACTTGCTCGCTCGCGGCGTGCAGTTGCTGTGCCATTTCGAACACCACATATCCGCCAAACGAATAGCCGGCCAAACAGTACGGCCCGTGTGGCTGGAATTTCCGAATTTCCCGAATGTAGTAAGCGGCCATATCTTCCACGCGGCTCAGCAGCGGCTCTTTTCCGTCCAGTCCCGGCGGTTGCAACGCGTACACTGGCTGGTCCTCCCCCAGGCATTGCGTCAGCGTATGGAAGCCAATGACTTCGCCTCCCAGTCCAGAAGTCAGAAACAGCGGCAAGCGGCTTCCTTTCGCGCGAATCGCGACCACCGCGGTAGACGTAGCCTTTTCCTCGGCAATAGCGCCGCCCGCCTGCCGGATCAGCGCCGCGAGCTGCCGCACGGTGCGCGCTTCAAAGAGCGTCGACAGTCCCAACTCCAGCCTGAATGTTTTCTTAATCTTGCTGAACAGTCGCACCGCAATCAGCGAGTGCCCGCCCAAATCAAAAAAGTCATCGTCCAGACCAACTTTCTCCACTCCCAAGAGCTCCTGCCACCATTCCGCGAGTGAATCCTCAATCTCACTCTTCCCCGAGCTCGCCGTTTTCCCCGCCGCGGCGGCTACCGCCTTCTTCGGTCTCTCGCCCCTCTCCCCGCGCATCACAATGATGTTTCGCATCCTCTGCGACGAGAGAATCTGCTCCAGCGCCTTCAGGCCTTCTGCTGTGGAAATGCCCTTCTCGGCCACCGCCTCCGCCAGGTCCGCGGAGATCGCCGCCGTCTGTGGGCGCAACGCCAGTGCCGTTCCATCTCCCTGCGCGGCAATGCGTCGCAGCGAAAATTCCTCGATTTCCGCCACCACCCCGCCCTCCGCATCAAGCAGTGTAAAATCAAATGTCGCAATCTCTCGCAGCGCCGTATTCTCCTGATGCGCCCGAATATGGCTGTAAACCCTTGCGCTGAGCGGCCTGTAGAACACCGCGCGTTTGTAAGACAGCGGCAGGTAGAGCGCCTCGGACTCTTCGTATCCCTTAATCAGATAGAGCGACGATCCTGTCGCCAGGTCCAGCAGCGCGGGATGCAGTGGATACGCTTCCAGATCACTCTGGAACTCCGTGCCTAATTCCAGTTCCGCCAGTGCCTCCTGTTTTCCACAATCCATCACGCGTAGATTCCGCCAGCGGCGCCCAAACTCGAAGTATTTTTCCTGTCGTGTCCGGTGCTCGTCGTCAAATCGTATCGACCGCCCCGAACACCGGCGCCGGATTTCCGCAAGACTCTGCTCCGCAGGACGGCTCTTCGTGTTGCGCTGTACGAAGCCCGACGCATATTCGGTCCATTCCTTCTCTTTCGCCAGTATCGAAAATCGAAATCCCCCGCGCTGCCTCTTCATCCGCAAACGTACTTCCTTGCTCCCTCCCGGCTCAACGGAAAGCGGCGCAAGGAAAAACACGTCCTCGAACATCACTCCTGATTCGAATCGTTCGTGCAGCAGCCCTGCGGCCGCTAATTGCAAATGGCCCGTTCCGGGCAGCAACGCCTTCCCGCTGGTTAGCCGGTGTTCTCGCAACCACCAGTTTCCTTGGAAACTTACTCGCGTGGAATACACCGTCTCCGCTTCCGACTGAAACAGCCTGCGTCCAACGATTGCATCGCGGCCTGCCGCGTTTCGCACGCCCATTCCCACGTCGTTCCACAAGCTCCAGTTCACCGCGGTGATTGGATACTCGCTTTGGCTCATCGCTAGCGTATCCAGAAATGCGTTTGCTCCCGCGTAATCCACTTGACCCGCGGGTGCATCCACCGCGCTCACCGACGAAAACAGCAGCAGAAAATCTAATTTGCAATCGCGCAACACTTCCTTTAGCACCAGCGTGCCTTGGATCTTTGGCGCCAATACCCGCGCCGCGCTCTCTGCTGTCTTGGTCTGCAGTGGACCATCCTCAATCAATCCCGCGGCATGGATCACCCCGTTCAGTTCTCCGAATCGCTTCCGGATACCTCGCACCGCCTCTTCCATCTGCTGGCGGTCTGCCACATCGGCGGCAATCGTCAACACCTCGCCACCCAAAGACTCTATTTCCCGCAATTTCCTCAGCGTCTGCCGTAATCCATCTGCATTCTCTGATTCAGCGAGCAGCGCATCCCATCCCGCACGCGCAGGAAGCGGCGTTCGTCCGCTCAACACCAGTCGGGCGTGCACCGTTTTCGCCAATTCTTCCGCGATGGACAGCCCGATTCCCCCCAATCCTCCGGTAATCCAGTACACTCCTTTTTCTTTGAGTCGTGTGCCGGCAGGAAGCGCAGCCAGATTCACTGGCGCAATCTCTTCTACCCATCGTTCGGAGTGCCGCCACGCCACGCAGCTATTTCCGTCACGGATCCCGCACTCGGCGATAATCTCTCCTGCCGTCTTCTTCAGGTCCGCCAATTTCCAATCCACATCGATGCTCCGGCACGTCGTGCCGGGGAATTCTTTCGGCAGCACTCGAATCGGCCCGAACATCGCGGCGCGCTCGGCCGCCATCACGTTTTCTCCGGCAACCGACTGCAGGCCGTTCGAAACCGTAGTGATCTCCACCGCCAGAGCATCGTGCTCCCCAAGCACCTGCGCCAGAAACAGGGGCCCATAAAAACTCAGATCTAACGCACGATCCAGTGGCACTTCGGCTTTCTCTCCGCGTATCGCCCACAAGTGCAACACTCTCTTCGGCAACTGCTCGTTTTTCGCGATGTCTTCCAATAAATGATCGTAATCTTTGCGGGCTCCGGCCCTCACCACGTAGCGCCCCGCGCCCTGTCGTGCGTACGCGCTGCCTGCGGACACCTGCACCACCTCGTGCCCCGCAGTCCGAAGCTGATTGCAGATCTCCGCGCCGAGCCCCATCTCGTCCAGAAACACGAGCCAGCTTGATGCCTCCAGCGCTGCCGCTCTCGCCAACGGCGCTCGCCTCCATGCCCGTTCATGGAACCACGAGTCCGCTTTTGGCTTTTCGGATTCCGGTGCAACCGCACGTGGTTTCTCCCCGAGAAAACCGCTACCCGGCTCAATCCAGAATCTTTGTCGTTCAAACGGATACGTCGGCAACGGAATACGCCGCGGCGTCTCGTCGCCGTGCAACTTTTTCCACTCAATGGAACAACCAGCAATCCACAATTGCCCCATTGTTCCCAACAAGAACGCCGCGTCCGATATTTGCTCCTGCGGGTGCCGCATCGATGCGAACACCCTTGCCATCTTCGGCCGCGCCGCGTGCTGCCTGGTCAGCGATGTGAGCACCTGACCCGGGCCTACTTCCAGGTACGCGCGCGACCCATCTCCAAACAATTCGCTCAGTCCCCGCGAAAATTGCACTGCGCTTCGCAGATGCTTGGACCAGTAGTCCGGTGTCGTCGCTTCTTCCGCGGTGATCCACGTGCCTGTCAGATTCGAGATATACGGGATCTTTGGCGCCCGCAGCGAGACTTCCTCGATTTCGCCGCGGAACGTTTCCAGCATTGGGTCCATCATCGACGAATGAAACGCGTGCGAGGTGTGTAGGGTCCTGCAGGTTACTCCCTTTTTCTCCAGTTCTTTCGCGAAGGTCTGCACTGCCTCGCTCGGTCCCGAGACAACGCATTGTGTCGGACCGTTTACCACGGCGAGCGATAACTCCGTGGGAATTCTCAATTCCTCCGCACTCACGGAGACCGATAACATCGAACCGCGTGGCATTTCGTCCATCAAACGCCCGCGAACCGCAGTTACGTGCAGCCCTTCCTCCACGGTGAACACGCCCGCCAGACACGCCGCAACATATTCTCCGATGCTGTGCCCCAGCATCGCCGCGGGCTCTACGCCATGTGCTATCCACCACTGCGCTAACGCATACTCAATCGCAAACAATCCGGGCTGCGTGTAGCGCGTCCGCGAAAGTTTCTCCGCCGCCTCCGATGCTTCCTCATCCCCAGGATAAAGCAGCCCGCGCAGATCCAGCCCCAACTCCGGCAGCAAGTTCTGCGAACACAAGTCTATCGCCGCCCGAAATACTGGCTCCGTTTGATACAACTCGCGGCCCATGTTTACGTACTGCGAGCCCTGTCCCGAAAACAAAAACACCGCACTCAGCGTTTTCGGCGAAACTTGCCCCGAAAATACCCGCCCCACCTCCGCTTTCTTCAGCAGCCTCAAAGCCTCTTCGTTATTCCCCGCCACCACCACGCGCCGGTGCGTCAGCGCCTTCCGCCCCACTTGGCTCGTATGCGCAATGTCCTTCAACGCGACTCGCGGATTTTCCTCCAGGTACGAACAAAGATTCTCACCCAATCGTTCGAGGGCTGATGTCGTTTTAGCGGACATGACCAACAACTCGTGCCTTTTGTCCCCGCCCGTGCCTTCCGGCGTATCCGGCACTATTGGTGCCTCTTCCAGAATCACATGCGCGTTGGTGCCCCCAATTCCAAGTGACGTCACTCCGGCACGTCGCGGCCCGCGCGTCGCCTTCCACTCCGCCAATTCCGCATTCACGTAAAACGGACTGTGGGCGAAGTCAATCAACGGATTTGCCTGGCGGAAGTGCAGGCTAGCCGGAATCTCGCGATGCTCCAGGGACAACACTGTCTTGATTAGCCCGGCCACTCCAGCGGCCGCATCCAGATGGCCGATGCTGGCCTTCAGTGATCCAATCGCGCAATTCCTGCCTGCTCCTTCCCCGCCAAATGCTTTGGTTAGCGCCTTTATTTCGATCGGATCGCCAACTCTGGTTCCCGTCCCATGCGTCTCCACATACGAAATATCTCGCGGCTCCACCCCTGCGACACCTAACGCCTCGGCGATCACTTCCGCCTGTCCTTCCACGCTCGGCGCCAGGTATCCCGCTTTTCGCGCTCCATCGTTGTTGATGGCCGATCCAAGAATCACGGCGTGAATTGTGTCCCGATCCGCTAGCGCGTCGGCCAGCCGCCGCAACACCACAATTCCCCCGCCGCTGGAAAACACCGTGCCGCTCGCTTCCGCATCGAACGCCCGGCAATGCCCGTCGCGCGACAGTATCTCCCCTTCGCGATACACATACCCTCGCCCGTGCGGAAACTCGATGGTCACTCCGCCCGCCAGCGCCATGTCGCATTCCTGATTCAACAGACTCTGGCAGGCCAGGTGTACCGCCACCAGCGACGTAGAGCACGCGGTCTGTACATTTATGCTCGGCCCTTGCAGGTTCAACTCATACGACACTCGTGTCGCCAGCACATCCTTATCATTCCCAGTCTGCCGGATCAGAAATAATCCCGCGCTTTCCACCAACACCGCGTTCGTCAGCAGATTGTGGATCATGTACGCGTTCATACCCGACCCCGCATACACTCCAATCGATCCCGCAAACTCTCCCGGCACGTGCCCGGCGTTCTCCAGTGCCTCCCAGGCGCACTCCAGAAACAGCCGGTGTTGCGGGTCCATAATCGACGCATCTCGCGGGCTAAACCCGAAAAATGCGGCGTCGAACCTGTCCACATCCTCCAGCAACACGCCCGACTTCACATACTCCGGATTCTCCAACTCTTCATGCGAAACGCCGGCAGCCAGCAACTCCGCGTCGCTAAATGGCCGGATGACTTCCACTCCGTTCCGCAGATTTCGCCAAAACTCCGTCAGGTTCCGCGCTCCCGGAAATCGGCCGGCCATGCCCACCACGGCAATTGCGGAACTTTTGTTCATGCTCATCGCCTCCGCAACTCTCGCGCTGCCGCGCGCCGCGACGCTCGTTCGCTGCTCTTCGGCGCCTCCGATTCCGTTTGTCCGCTCAAGTGCTCCGCAAGCGCACTTACCGTGGGAAACTGAAATAAATCCACCAGCGAGATTTCTCGCCCCAGTTTCTGCTGCAACTGCATATGAACTTCCGCCACCATCAGCGAGTGCGCGCCCAGGTCAAAGAAATTCCGCTGGAAGCCAACTTGCTCTACCCCCAAAGCTTCCTTCCAAGTCTCCGCAATCATCTGCTCCAATTCGTTTCCCAGAATCTCGGCAGCCAATCCGTAGTCTTCGTCCGTTGGTTTAGGCAGTGCATTCCGATCAATCTTTTTATTGGCCGTCAACGGCATCGCCTGCAGCACCACAAATCGTGCCGGCACCATATATTCAGGAAGCGTTCTCGCCAGTGCCGCCCGCAAATCGGAAATCTCCAGCTTCGCCTCCCCTTTCGCCACCACGTACGCCACCAGTCGCTTGTCCTCGCCTTTGCCCTCGGACGCAAAGTCCATGGCCACCACCACCGCCTGCGCAATTCCTTCTTGGCTCTCCAGCGCCGCTTCGATTTCGCCAATCTCAATCCGAAATCCCCGCAGTTTCACCTGAAAGTCCGCGCGCCCCAAAAACTCCAGATCCCCATCCGGCAGAAATCGCGCGATATCCCCCGTCCGGTACATCCGGCTTCCGGGCACAAACGGATCCTTCACAAAACGCTCCGCCGTCAGTTCTTCCCTTTGCCAATAGCCGCGCACCACTCCATCCCCGCCGATATACAGCTCGCCCTCCACCCCTGCTTTCACCGGCTCACGCTTCGCGTCCAACACATACACCTGTGTGTTCACAATCGGCTTCCCAATCGAAATGCTGCCGGGATTCATCTCGATCTGCTCGGCCGTCGACCACACCGTGGTCTCCGTTGGGCCGTACATATTGAACAGTTCTCCGCGAAACTCCCGCCGCAATTGCCTCGCCAGCGCCAGCGGAAGCGCTTCTCCGCCGAGCAGCAGTTTCGTCAGCCCGAAGAGCGCCGCCAGTCCCTCTGGCGTCAACGCAATCATCCGGGCCAGCGACGGCGTGCACTGCATATGCGTAACGCCGTATTTCCGTATCTCTTCCGGAATCGTCTGCGTGTCCTCATCTCGATGCAGCACCACCTGGAAGCCTCTCGCCAGCGTCCAGAAAAGTTCCAGCACCGAAATGTCAAACGAGATGCTGGTCACCGCCAGCCATATCCCACGCTCCGCCCCGATTACCGTATCCATCCCCGCGAAAAAATTCAGCACGTTGCGGTGCTCGATCATCACCCCCTTCGGTTTCCCGGTGGATCCCGAGGTATAAATCACGTACGCCAGATTTCCCTCGTTTGCCGCGCACTCCACCGCATCGCTGCCATGCCTCCAGACTTCCGCCCCTTCTCCATCCAGTAGAACGACGCGCTTTCCCGTAGCAGGAAGTTTTTCCTTGGTCTTTTTCGTCACCAGAATCACTTCTGCTCGCGAGTCCTCCACCATCATCGCAATGCGCTGCTCCGGGAAATGAATGTCGAGCGGCACATACGCCCCGCCGGCTTTCAGTATCGCCAGCAAGCCCACCATCATTTCTACCGAACGCTCTGCCGCGATGCCCGTCAAGCTCTCCGGCCCTACGCCAAGCTGCTGTAAGTGCCGCGCCAGTTGATTCGAACGTTCATCTAGTTGGCGGTAACTCAGCATCCGCGCGCCGCATATCACCGCCGTCGCTTCCGGCGTCCGCCCAGCTTGCGCCTCGAATGCCTGCACCATCGTGCGCACACGCACCGCGCCGTCTTTCACATTGTCTCGATCAGGAATTCTTGCGGACAACAAGGTGATTCTCCAGAAAAAGAAACTCAATCCCAGTTCCCAGGAAGGTATCGATAGCTTCTTCTGGTGTATTGACGATCGGCTGGCCTTTAACATTAAAGCTGGTGTTCAGCACCATTTCGCGGCCGGTGGTTTTTCCCACAGCCTGCAACAACCGGTGAAACGCGGGATTGTCTCGCTCCGAAACCGTCTGCAGCCGCGCCGACCCATTCAAGTGCGTTATCGCCGGAAGCGCACTTCGGTGCTCTTCCCGCACGTCCACCACCGTGATCATGTACGGCATTTCCGTCCCCGGAGCCACCTTAAACCACCATGGTGCTTGTTCCACCGAACACGCCGGAGCGAATGGCCGGAACGCCTCGCGCATCTTCACCATCGCGTTTATCCGATCGCGCATCCCCGGATTCCCTGGGTCTGCCAGGATGCTGCGATTCCCTAGCGCCCGCGGCCCGTATTCCATCCGCCCGCGGAACCACGCGATCACCCGGCCCTCCGCAATCAACTTCGCCGCTTCCCCGCATGTCGCGTCGAGCGATTCGAATCGCGTCTCCGTAATCCGCCCCGCGTATTTGCCGATCGCCTCCGCAATCCGCGCTTCGTCATACGCCGGCCCTAGCAGTGGCACTGCCATCCGCACATTGCTGATTTTTTCCTGTAACGAAGACCGGTGCAGCGCCGCTCCTAACGCCGTCCCGTCATCGCCGGCCACCGGCTGGATGTACACCTCATCGAACAGTCCGGACTCAATCAATTTCCCATTCGCCGTGCAGTTCAGCGCCACGCCGCCTGCCATGGCGATCCGTCGCAATCCCGTAGCTTTTCCAAAGTGTCCGCAGACATGCAGTACCGTACGGTCCAGACACTCCTGCAAGGCCGCCGCCACATCCTTGTGCTCCTGGGTGATTTCCCCGTCTGGCACCCGCCGCGCAATCAGCTTCTCGTCCAAAAATTGCCGCGACACCAGGTAATTCTCGCGTTCTTCTCGCGTTCGATTCAGCCGCAACAGCGGAATCCGAATCGTCCCGTCCGCCCGCAGTTCGATGGCGTCAGCAAAAAATTGGCGATAGCGTGTAGGATCGCCGTACGGCGCCAGTCCCATGATTTTGTATTCGTCGGAATTGAAGTCGAACCCAAGGTGCAGCGTCACCAGCGAATATAAAATCCCGATCGAGTCGCTCGCCCCGATCTCTCGCACCTTGCTCAGCCCGCCGTCGCTGAACTGAAACACCGTCAGGCTTTGCACTTCGCCCATGGCATCGTTCACGACCACCAGGCAGTCGTTCCAGCCCGCCGTAAACGCGGCGCTGGCGGCGTGTGCCACATGATGATTTACCGGATGGATTTGCGATTCGTCGATCTGCGGGAAGTGCCGGTGGACCTGCTCTACCAGCACTGGCTTCGCCAATACTTCCTCATACAGCTTGGCCGAGTCGGCATCGAGGGAATACAACTGGCGGTACGCCGCGTAGTCGAAGCCGTGCGCGATTTCATCGACATCGTCTATGCCGATCCCCGCCTCGCGCAGGCAGAACTGGATAGCATCAATCGGGAAATCGCCGCTATGCTTCTTGCGGCTGAATCGTTCCTGCTCAGCAGCAGCAACAATCGTGCCGTCCACCAGCAGCGCCGCCGCGGAGTCGTGCCCCTGCGAGATGCGATATTCGCGCTCATCGCATCCCGGCCACCGCTCCCGTTTAAAAGGAACCGACCGTTCCAGCCCGCTGAGTCCTAGGAAAATCATCCCGCCTCAGTTCCCAATTCGATTGGCTGTAGGGGGAATTTCTACAGCGGGACACCGAATCGATACACAAATGCCCACGGAAGCTAGTCCTAGTCCCAACTCTACAGGGAGGTCTACGAACGGAAAGTGATGGCGGTCAATCCATGGTGTGACGGGCGTCACACTTTTGCGCCTCTATTTACTCCGCTTCTCTTCTACCCTTACCTACTGCCAGCGCAATTTCCCGAAATTCATCATCTTCGCCATCTCCCCCAACGACGCTTGCTGCTCGTCCCATTCGAATTGCACCTGCCGAAATGTCCATTTGCCGGCCTCGCGCGACAGCACCGCCGTGAATCGCAGTGGTCGCGAACGCCTTACACTATGGATGACCACACCCCGCGTCGCCAACCACGCTGCATCTCCAGACGCGGAAATTACCGGATGCTGCACATCCAGTCGTACGTCACCCCACTTTGTCCAGTCCTCGTGGATAAAATCGCGAATCGCGTCGTCTCCCGACACCCACTCTTCGGAGTCCGTTCCCAGCAGTAAAATGTTCTTATCTCGCGGAAACACCTCTTCCATGAACTTCCCCAGTTCTGCCGGATCTCTGCGCGTGTATCCATCTTGAAATTGCTGTAGCACCTTCTGCACCTCGGCCCGTACTGCTGACGAAGCGTCACCGGGCCCATTTGCAACCAGAGACGCGTGCATTAAGGCCCCGTCTATTTTTACATGCCGCGCTCCCGACCATCCGCCGGCGAATCCCACCGCGAACAGCACCGCCCCTAGAATTCCTACGGTTAAAAGCCTACTCGTTCGTTCGCTCAAACTCGTGTACTCCCATCCACGCGCGCGCTCCTTCAAGCGCACATCGAAATTTTCACCAACACACTCGGAACTGGGTACCAAAAGAAGTGGCCGCCTGCCACGACAGGAAATCAAACTGCCCTCAATCTAGCATGGCGATTTCTAGTGTCTTCACGAATCTGGAAGGATTTTTACTTCATGCGGCGAGAGAGTGAATGTTGGCGAATCACTATCATTTTCCGAGGCATTTTTGTTCACGCGTCACATAACCACGCAACCCATTTCAAATCAGAAACCTTTAATGCTGCCGGTCCTCCCCAAAGG
>JBAVNY010000094.1:0-20552 GCA_049691535.1 Candidatus Acidiferrum sp. | reverse complement strand
CAGCACCCGGCTCGGGCGGCGGCGGTGGCGGGGGAGGTTCCGGTGGCGGGGGAGGCGGGGGCGGAGGAGGAGGTTGGTGAGCGCACCGCGCAGAGTTCTGTTTGGCCGGTTTGCGGATCCGCCGCCTTCAGCCGTCGCATCTCTGCTTTGGGCTAACGGGTGGCAATCCGCTGGATGCGAAACGGATCGCCGCGTGGCCACATCACTTTATTTTTGGATTTACAGTAGGGGCAGACCGCCACTTTTTCTACGTCTTTGGCGAGCCCGGTTGAACCAACCACGCGCATGCCTCGCTGACATTTTCTACAGCGGAAGACTTTCTGCATTTTTCCCTCCTTGCTAGGGGATTTAACTCGGAGGTCGAGCCTTCGAAAACTCGTTGCCAGCAAATATCAGTGAGCGGCAGGCTCCGCGGCTGGGTGCAATCCGTGCTGGGGAACTTCGTGAGTCCCGCGCGCCATGGGCTCAATCTTCATACGATAGAAGTGATCCAGCGGCACATTCCCTTTGCCTACCGAATAGGCCTTCTCGATCGCTTTCACTACGTAGGCTTTCGCCAGCATGGTGGACTCCACCAAGGACCGCCCCGCGGCAAGCTGCGCGGTAATTGCCGAAGCAAAGGTGCATCCGGCACCGTGGGTCTGCTCCAACTTGATCTTGTCGCCACTCAGCTGATGCATTTCCACGCCATCAAAGAGCACGTCCACGGCCTTGTCCATGTGACCGCCCTTGACGATCACGGCGTGCGCGCCCATTTCTACGATTTTCCGGGCGGCCGCTTCCATGTCATTGACGTCTTTGATGGACATGCCGGTCAAGGTCTCGGCTTCCAACACATTGGGCATGATCACCGTGGAGCGGCGCAAAAGTTCGGCGGCCATGTATTTGATACCGCCGGCGTCGAGCAATTCCGAATTGCTGGAGGAGTGCATAACGGGATCGTGAACCACGTGCCCGAATTTATGGGCGTCGATAAATTCCGCAACGACGACGGCATTCCCGCGATTGCCCAGCATGCCAATCTTCACGGCGGCGATGTCGCAATCTTTCGCGAGAACGTCTAACTGGGCGCGCAATTCCGCGCTGGGCGTGTTGTGAACCGCTTCGACGCCCTGCGTGTTCTGTATAGTGATGGAGGTAATTGCCGCAACGCCGTAGCAACCATAGGCCGCAAACGTTTTTAGATCCGCGGCGACGCCCGCTCCGCAGCTTGGGTCAAATCCAGAAATAGTCAGAAGAATGGGTGGAGTAACAACGGTCTGCGTGTGGAGAGTGGTCATGATCGGTGGCGCGTTACCTCATTCGGTGAACAAAATAGCCGGACGCGTTTTTCACGCTCGCGAACTTGCTCACGAGCGAAAACGGCCGGCATCTGCGAATGTACGCGCCCTGAATTTTGTGTGCAAGGAAATTTTCTTGGAAAAGGCTGTAGCGATGGTCAGGAATTCCCCGAATCCGAGGTACGGATTTTGTTGCGCTGATGTCCGCGAAACTCTGGGCGCGAAGTTTCAGTGCATCACGGGAAGAGACCACGTACCAGCGTTGCTTCGGCTACGCGACCAACCGCGAGCGTCATGGCAGCGGCGCGTGGTGGCACGTGATGCTTGCGCATCATCTCGATCATGTCGTGAAACGCCCGAACCATGATCTTCTGCAGCCGCACGTTCACTTCTTCGGAATCCCACAGCAGGCCTTCCTGATTCTGGACCCACTCGAAGTAGCTGACGGTGACGCCGCCGGCGTTCGCCAGGATGTCCGGGAGGACGGTAATCCCGCGACGCGCCAGAATTTCATCCGCGTGAGGAGTAGTGGGGCCGTTGGCTGCTTCGGCCACGATGCGCGCCTTGACCGCTTCGGCATTCTGGAGAGTAATCATGTTTTCAAGCGCCGCGGGAATCAGGATGTCGCACTTCATGGTCAGCAAATCTTCATTGGAGATGCGTGACGCGCCGGGCATACCAACTACGGTGCCGGAACGCTCTTTGTAGCGAATGGCTTTCATGGGATCGATGCCACGAGAGTTGGTGACGCCGCCGCGCGTATCGCTCAGCGCGATGATCTTGGCCTTCTTGTCGAACAGCAGACGCGCCGCGGTGGCACCAGCGTTGCCGAAACCCTGCACAGCGACGGTGGCTCCGCGCAGCGAAATCTTTTTCATCTTGCAGGCTTCTTCCACCACGTAGACGAGACCCTGTGCTGTCGCTTCAGCTCGTCCAAGCGAACCGCCGATGGAGATGGGCTTCCCCGTCACCACGCCGGGCACGGTGTGGCCGGCCATCATGGAATAGGTATCCATGATCCAGGCCATGGTTTGTGAATCGGTGTACACATCGGGCGCAGGAATATCCTGATCGGGGCCGATCAGCGGAAGAATTTCACTGGCGAAACGGCGGGTGAGCCGTTCCAGTTCGCTCTTCGACATTCTTTTGGGATCGCAAATGACGCCGCCCTTAGCGCCACCGAACGGCACGTTGACGACAGCCGTCTTCCAAGTCATCCAGGCAGCCAACGCCTTCACTTCATCCAGCGTGACGTTGGGATGAAAGCGAATCCCGCCCTTACCCGGGCCGCGTGCGATATTGTGCTGAACGCGAAAGCCGGTGAGGACTTTCAGCTGGCCATTGTCCATTTTGGTCGGTAGCGAAACTTCCAAGATGCGCTTCGGAGTGCGCAAGACCTGGCGCAGTCCGGGATCAAGCTTCAGCGTTTCTGCCGCCATATCAAACTGGATCTGGGCGATGCGAAATGGATTGAGCTCTTCGCGTGGAGCGATGCGCGGCACCATCGGAGGCATGCCCGTGGGACGATTCGGTACTGGAGGTTTTGTGACCGTGGCCATCAGCTTCGGTCCTTTCGATTGCGCTGGATTCCTGTTGCTACACTACGAACGACTTAAATTCGAAGCGATACATTTTCGATTACGCGTTGGCGGCTAATTTTTGCGATTTACTCAGATAGCGATCGCGGCATTCCGCCGAACAAAAGTGAAGAACCTCTGAACCTTGCTTAACGGGCAGCGCCAAGCCTTCGGCGATATGCATACCGCACATCGGATCGCGTACCAGTTTGCGTGAAACCGCATCGGACGGAATGTCCATAGGCGAATTCCTCGCAGACCCCGGGCTAACACCGCGGCCCATGTTCCCGACAATGCGACGCAGAATCGCGACGCTCCAGGAAACAATGAGCATCCAGAAAACGAACCGAAACATGCGTTCAAGAAAGGCCATGGGGACTCTAACGCTTTCGATAGATGATACGTTTCTACCGAATTATGGCGTTGAGCCGAGTGTATGCAGGGCTCCACAGGGAGTCAAACGAAAAGCTGTGAATTCAAGGGGTTGCGCGACCTATTGGTTTCGTCCGGGCATCTGGCAGAAGGGTGCGATCGCGGCTATCTAGCTTTTTTTGTTGTAGATATGGCTGGCTACGGCTTACGCATGGTGGAGCGCGAAAATGGCAGCTTACAGAGCCGGGATTCGGTCGATTCCCATGTACGGACGCAGAACCTCTGGAATCACAATGGAGCCGTCAGCCTGCTGGTAGTTTTCCACGACGGCGATCCAGGTGCGGCCGACAGCAAGCCCCGAGCCATTTAGGGTGTGAACAAACTCGCTTTTTCCGCCAGCCTTGGGCTTAAAGCGGATGCCGGCACGACGTGCCTGAAACGCTTCGCAGTTTGAACAGGAAGAAATCTCGCGAAACTCATTGCTGGAGGGTAGCCAAACTTCCAGGTCATACGTTTTTGCGGAAGCGAAGCCCATGTCGCCGGTGCAGAGCAGCATGGTGCGATAGTGCAAGCCGAGCTTCTCGAGAATGGTCTCTGCGTTGCGCACCAGGGCTTCGTGTTCCTGATAACTCTTGTCGGGCTGCGTGAATTTGAACAATTCCACTTTCTGAAACTGGTGCTGGCGCAGAATGCCGCGGGTATCTTTTCCGGCGGCCCCGGCTTCCGAGCGGAAACACGCGGTCCACGCAGTGACGAGAATTGGTAGTTGATCTTCGGTGAGCGTGGTATCGCGATACAGATTGTGAAGTTCGACTTCCGATGTGGGCGTTAACCAGAAGTCCGTGTCTTGAATCTTAAAAAGGTCAGCGGCGAATTTCGGCAATTGGCCCGCACCCATCAGCGACGCGGTATTCACCAGGAATGGCGGCAGGATTTCCGTGTAGCCGTGTTCTCGCGTGTGAACATCGAGGAAGAAATTAGCCAGCGCCCGCTCCAGCCGTGCTCCCCAGCCTTTGTAGACCGCGAACCGCGCACCGGTGATTTTGGCGGCGGCATCCAGGTCGAGAATTCCCGCGCGCTCACCGACTTCCCAATGAGGCTTGGGCTGAAACTCCATTTTAGGAGGCGCGCCCCAACGACGAACTTCCTGATTGTCTTCTGCGCCTTTGCCCACCGGAACGCTGGAATCGGGGACGTTAGGCAAGGTCAGCAAGAGATCGCGCTGCCTGGCGTCGAGCTCTGCTATGCGCTCGTCCGCCTGCTTGATGCGCTCGGAAACCAGCTTCATCTCAGCGAGGATCGCGTCGGCGCTTTGCTTCTCTTTTTTCAGGCGGACGATCTCATCGCTGGCTTTATTGCGCTGCGCTTTGCGCTGTTCGTTTTCGGTGATGAGTTCGCGGCGTTCCTTGTCGAGTTCGCGGAAACCATCAAGGTCCAGGGTGGTGCTGCGCTTCTTCGCCATGTCGGCGAAGACGTCTAGATGCTCACGGAAATAACTCAGGTCATGCATGGTCTTAGAAGAATAACTTAGGCGAGTGCGGAGTGACCAGTGACGAGCGGCACGGAATTTCCGAGTGCGCGGCGGTACTAACAAGAGGAGTACCAAAGGTGCTAGCGCGAAGTACCGGTGCGAATGTGCCCTGGGTTCTAGTGACGGGCGCAGGGCCTACAGGCAGAATCGTTTACGTGATCGGGAGTTGAGTTCGGCTCCTGGAGAGAGCGGAATGGTAATCGGCATCTTGCTCCTGTGTGTCGTTCTGCTGCTCGCGAGCGCAGTCGAACGGCCTGCTCCTCCAGAAAATTCAAAGACGAACTGAACTTCAGGCACAGTACCCTCCATCCCCCACGCCAAGAGCGGCCGGCACCCCCACCGGCCGCTCACTTTTTTTTCACCCATCAAATTCGGACCACCAAGCGCTCAATGGAAGCGTATAGAGAAGTGCAGGAACCTTTTTCTGAATTTGCGGAAAGATAGACTGTTGACGAAAAAAAAAGGGGGCCGGTGCAAGCCCCCCTTATATCGGATTCGACCCCCCAATAACCGGATACTCAGTCGAGGTTAAGTTCCGGCCACCCCGGGAAGCCAATCTCATGAATTAATTCGATAGGATGCACGCGCTTTGCCACTCCTGCATGGCGGCGGATGTGAACAAATTTTCATTGAGCCAAAAAGACTTAGCTAAGTGCGAGGGACTCTCTGATCATTTTCCCTTTCCGCCAATCTACCAAATCCCACAGACTAGCGATGGCTTCCTACAGTCTTTTGGAAGTTGCCGTCAGTACTTCGACCTAACCAACTGAATTCATGGCGCTTGCAATAACGTTATTGTTAACTCCCGGTCTGTTGCGCATCGCGGCCAGATGCCAATGTTGCGCCGCCGACGGAGCCCTCTAAGCGCCGATGGCGGTGCGCAGGGCGGAGGCTATGGATTGCGAGAAGCGCTGGACGTCGACATCGTGTTCGGCTTCGACCATCACCCGGGCGAGAGGTTCAGTGCCGGAATAACGCAGCACGACGCGCCCATTTTCTCCGAGAATGGATTGGGCCTTGGCAAGGGCATCGGCGACTCCCGGCAAGCTCTCCAGGGCAGGCTTGGACTTCACCTTCACATTTACGATGACTTGAGGATAGTCCTTCAGCCCTTCAACCAGCTTTTCGAGCGGGCCATGCATGGAAACCAGCGAGGCGATCTTGACGGCGGTCAGCAGCCCATCACCGGCGGGGCTGTCGTCCAGAAAAATAATGTGGCCAGACTGCTCGCCGCCAAGATTATTTCCAGATTTGAGCATTTCTTCGAGCACGTAACGGTCCCCGACGGCCGCACGCGCCAGGGAAATGCCTTCGCGAGAGAGGACGCGTTCCAGTCCAAGATTGGACATGGAGGTGGCCACCACACGAGCGCTCTTTAAAAGATTCTGGGACTTCAGGTAACGAGCAACAGCCAGCAACACGCCATCACCATTGATGATTCGCCCGCTTCCGCACACAAAAAGCGCTCGATCCGCATCGCCATCGAACGCCACGCCGAGTGCGGCGCCTTCCGCGACTACGCGTTTCTGCAAGCCTTCGAGATGCAAGGATCCGCAACCCGCGTTGATGTTGCGGCCGTCGGGATGGGTGCCCATCGCGACCACGTCTGCTCCGAACGACCGGAACAATTCCGGGCCGAGCTGATAGGCAGCGCCATTGGCGCAATCCAGAACCACGCGAAAACCGCGCAGAACGGCGCCGGGAAGAATTTTCGAACGCAAAAAGTCCAGATACTCCACGTGCAGGGCATGGTCGGCGACCAGCGCCGGTCGCGATGAAATTGCGGGCGGCTCTTCATGGCGCAGCCGCAAAATTTCAGCTTCGATCTTTTCTTCTTCCGTGTCGGGAAATTTCATCCCGGCATGCGAGAAAAGCTTCACGCCATTGTCGTGGTAAGGATTGTGCGACGCCGAAATCACTACGCCCGCTTGATAGTCGTTCTGGCGCACCAGACACGCGACGCCCGGAGTGGTCAAGATGCCAGCGAACGAAACCTTGCCACCAGCCTCCTGAATTCCCGCAGCGAGAAGTGAAGCAATATGCGGCCCGGACTCGCGAGTATCCATGCCAATCATCACGTGGCCCGCACCGTGATCACGCTGGAGAAAGGAACCCAGGGCGCGGCCCAGGGCGTACAAAGTCTTATCGTCGAGAGGAGGTGTTCCAGGAATGCCGCGAATACCGTCGGTACCGAAGAGCTCTTTGGCCATGTTTGTAGTGGCTCGCCCGGATGGGTTAGCGGCCTCAAGGCAGTCTAGCATAGGGACTCCTTTGGCCTGATTGTGGAGCGGTGCTGCGTTGCGAGAAGTACACGCTGGCGTTCAGCGCCGACCCGTGCGAGCGGTCTCTACTTGTTAATCTTGTGTGACACTTGCGGCGAGTAGCGACTGCGAACGAGTCTGAGTGTGTTACCGTGATGGACGAAAGGGGTGTTGGGTGTCCACCACGGAAACTCCGCCGACGATCTTCCGCGTATCTGGTTCCACGTTCAGCCTGCGGATTATTGCGGCCGCCATCATCCTTTTGTTCTTCTACTACGCCGCCGGCGTGGTCATCACGCTGCTGCTTTCCGTTCTCATTGCGTACTTCCTCGATCCCGCCGTGGAATTTCTGGAACGTTTCCGCATCCCGCGCACGATTGGCGCGCTGATCATGGTGTTGATCATGATTCTGGTGATCGTTGCTGTGGGTTACGGATTGTGGCAGCGCACTTCGGATTTCGCGGCGAATTGGCCGAAATATCGCGACATTCTGCGCGAGGCCACCGGCTCGGTGCAGGGAAAACTGCGCGGATTTGAAGGCGGCGTGAATGAGCTTACGACCACGGACGGCGCGTCGAAGGCAGCCAGTGTGAGTTCCGATAGCAGTTCAATTCACAATCTGGTGGTGCGCGGGATCGGCTCGCTTTACGCGCTGATTCTCGAAGGCACGTTCGTGCCGTTCCTGGTGTTTTTCATGCTGGCGGGCAAACGCGAGGTGTGGCACGGCACGCTACAACTGTTTCCCGTGAGTCGCCGCACGCAGGTGAAAGAGACGTTGGAAGATTTGCGCGATGTGTTGCGGGATTACCTGATTGGCATGACCGTGGTGACTCTGGTAGTAATCGCGTTGAGCAGTATTTTCTTTTGGGCGCTGGGCCTGGATTATCCTGTTCTCATCGGTATTGTATCCGGCTTGTTCAATATGGTGCCGTATATCGGCGCCGTGCTGGCGTGGTTACCGGCATTCTTGCTGGCCATTATCAAGTATAAAGCGGTTAGCAATTTCGCTTTGATTGCCGTGGTGCTCACTAGTTTTCACGTGATTGCGCAGAATTTAATTGCACCGCAACTGGTGGGCCGTCAAGTGCAACTAAATGCCGTAGCCATCACCATTTCGCTTCTTTTCTGGGGGTGGGTGTGGGGCGGCATGGGGTTGATTCTGGCAATTCCCATCACCGCGGCGCTGCGCGTGATTTGCGACCATACCGAATCGTGGAAACCCGTGGCGCGCTGGCTGAGTGCTTGACGCGCGAAGACAAATCTTAACGTAAACCGGAGACTATGCAATGAACCGTATCCGCATCGCACGTGCCGCGCTGCTGTGCTGTCTCTTCACACTGCTCCTCGGAAATTCGATGGTGCGCGCGTGGGGTTGTAAAGGCCACCAGACGGTAGCGTTGATTGCCGAAAAGCATTTGAGCCCGGAAGCGCGTCAACTGATCGAAAAGCTGCTGAGCGAAAATCCAGTGGACCCGCAACTTAAGCGCTACTGCGGGAATGCTTCACGCGACATTCTCGCCGACGTTTCGACTTGGCCAGACGACGTGCGCAATGATTTGAAAAACGGAGCGTGGCACTACATTGATATTCCGCGCGGCGTGGCTCGCGGCAAATCGGTCGAGGAATATTGCGGCACAGAGGGTTGCATCACGCGGGCGATCGCCGAGCAAGTGGCGATTTTCAGGGATAAGACCGCCGATCCGCACAAGCGCGCCGATGCGGTTCGCTACATCATTCACTTCGTCGGCGATCTGCATATGCCGCTGCACGCCACCACCAACGACGACGAAGGTGGCACCTGCGTGCCGGTGCGCTATTTCCGGCGGCGGCCGCACGAACGCGGTCACTCGTATTCTCCGAACCTGCATTCGCTTTGGGATACTGCGATAGTCGAACGCGATATGGAAGGCGCGGAGCCTCCGGAATATTCCGAGTATCTGGAGCAGATTTTCAGCGGCGATGTCGAGCGCTGGCAAAAGGCCGGCATTCACGTAGACGATTGGGCCTGGGAAAGCCACAACCTTGCGGAATCGTACGTGTACGGAGAGCTCGTCCCAGCCATGCCGCTAGAGCCACCCGTCGCCGTGCACAGTTGCACCGACGACAACAACATTGGCGAGCGCATGCTGCAGATGCATTTCTACGCCGGGCTGAATTATCAGGAAATTGCCGGGCCGGTGATCGAAGAGCGATTGGAGCTGGCCGGCGTGCGTTTGGCGATGATCCTCAATGACGCCGTGAAATCGCTGCAACCCTAATTATTCTGTTGCGTAGCGGAAGGCGCGCCCGCCACTGTTCCTAGCGACTTAATGAAACTGACCAACTGCCACCGCAGTGACTCAGGCAGCTTGGACCACACCGGCATGCGTTTTCGCACAATTCCATTGGAGAGAATCCAGTAAATTACTCCTGGCGGCGCATTCTGCACTTCAGGGACGCGCAGGCTAGGAGCACGTTTCGTTCCCAATGCATCGTCTCCATGACACTCGCCGCAGTGTTCCTCATTGCTCGCGACAGATTTTTGTTAGCTTAGTCCTATATTACATGCAACTAGGTTGCAATTGACTTGCCCGGATTATCCACCCTGTCGACAGATTTAAGAACGACTGGAAAGGGTGGGACGACCTACTCGTGCGGGACAAATCAAGGTAGTTTCGCGATATTCTGACCGCTTTGCGGAGGGATTTATGAACACTGATGCATTGCTCATGGCCTTAATCGAAGAGGGCTATTCGAAGAAAACGTGGCACGGCCCGAATTTGCGCCAATCGATCAAAGGGTTAAGCGCGGAGCAAGCAGCTTGGCGCCCGGCTCCCGACGCTCACAACATTTGGGAGCTAACGGTCCACGCTGCTTATTGGAAGTATGCAATGCGGCGGACAATCGAACATGGCAAGCGCGGATCGTTTGTTCTGAAGGGCAGCAATTTTTTCGCCAGGCCGCAAGAACGTAGCGCAACGGAAGCCGCATGGAAAGTCGATCGCGATCTGCTCGAAAACGAACATTAAGCACTGGTTAGCTCCATTCGAAAAGTCGTTGGCACAGCACGCGCCAAGAAATTATTGCCCGCACTTTACGGAATCGCTTTCCACGATGTTTACCATGCGGGCCAGATTCGTCTGTTGCGTCGGCTGATCAACGATAAGCAATAGTTGAAGACGCCAAACGACGCACCTGGCGCTCCGAACTCCGGCGCAACTCCGCCACGTTCAATTTTAATTAGATTGCGGAGGGGGAACGCGCACTGCAGCGGCATTCGCCGGGCGGGAGTTGAAGAAGCCAAAGGCCACGAAAATGTCCAGCACCCCGATGCCGCTGACCATGCCGCGAAACGAGGGATGCAAAACGATAGGAGCTAAGGTCGGGAAATGGTGCAGGAAATAGTTCTGTTCCCAGAGCATGGACCACGGCAGATATAGCAGCAGAGCCCCCATCTCAAACAACAACACCACCATCATTGCGCGCAACACCCGGTTCATTTCAGAAGGATCGACCTTTGTTTGAGAATGGGCTAATCGTCAGCGCGCTGGTTTCTGCAGCGAGGCGATGCGCTCTGCCACATCGCGATAATCAATGTTGACGGCATAGACCTGCGAGAAACTCTTCAGTGCCGCATCCATCTCGCCAGCCGATTCTTGAGCCACTCCCAAATCATACCGCAACGCGAGTTTACTTTCCGAGTCGATGCCGGGGGTCAGCAGCGCGCGCTCGTACCAGATGGCGGCGATGCTAGGCTGGCCCTTTTCCATGAACGCCAGGCCGAGCAATGTGCTGCATTGCATGGCATAGCGAAACGCCTTGCCACGGTCGCTGGCTTTGGCCACTTTCTGGAACTCGCCAATGGCTTCTTCGAGCAAACCCATTTCGCGGAAGGCCACGCCCAGGTTGTAGTGGGTTTCCAGATCTTCGTCTTCGGCACCCATTTCGCCAAGTTCGGCGCGGAACTCTTCGAACACTTCGCGCAAAGGTCCAGGTTCACCGGCGGCTTCCTTGGCTTTGTTGGCCACCGCTTGTTCGTCAGCCAGATGTTCGGGCGCGCGATCCGGAGGAGGTGTCAGCTCGCCCATACCGAGGTGATCGATCTCGGCGGCAAGGTCGGAAAGAAATTGGTCGGAAGAGAAGGTGTGGCCGTTGGCCGGCGCTGCAACTTTCTCGGGCTGGTCTTTGGCTGCCGGAATGGGCGGAGGAGGCGATGCCATCATTTCGTGCAGTGGAACGACTGGCTCGGGCTCCAGCACCAGTTCGAAATCCTGCTCGACTTCAAATTCGGGCTCCGGTGCGGGCGTTTCCGGAATCGCAGCTTGCGGAACTTCCAACGCCGGCTCGGCGCCCTCTGCGGCAACTTCCGCATGAGGTGGAACCGGTAGCGCGGTGAGTTCTTCATCCGGCAGTAATTGCTCTTCCGCATGGGAAGGAACGTCGTCTTCCGCGGTGTGCGCTTCGATGGAAGGAATCTCCGCGGAAATTTCAGCAAAGGGATTGAAGCCTTCGTCCTCGATAGGGACGGCGGGGACTTCTAGCTCTTGTGCTGGCGGCTGTTCAGTGTGTGCTGCAGCGTGCGCTGGCTCAGAGGCAGCAACATGAACTTCCGGCGTAGGCTCTTCGATGGCGAACTCGGGCAAATCAAATTCCACTGGCGGTGGCGGCGCAGCAGACTTCGCAGCCGCAGGAGGAACGACCGGCGCAGCTTCCACAGGCTTGTCTTCTGCATGCGGTGCGGGCTGCTTGGTTTCTTCGAGCAGCGATGCCCATTCCGAGGAGAGGTCGACTTCTTCCTCCTGCGCGACGGACTCGTCTTCGATAATTTCGATTTCTGCGGCGGCAGGCTCTTCTACCGGGCTGGCTTCCACCGCGGCCATAGGCAACTCGGGAAGTTCCGCAACCGCCTCCGGCACCTCTTCGACGGGCACCGTCTCGACCGGCTGCGGCATCGCCGCCGCGACCGCCGAGAAAATTTCGTCGTCGGTCAAACCGGCGGCACGCTGGAATCTGCGACGCAATTCGCCAAAACGCTCACTGCTGCGGGTGTCGCCGCGCTGGCTATGAATATGTTCGAGCTGTGCAGCCAGTTCCGCGGTACGGCGATCGTCGCCGGCGCCAAGAACGAAGTCCAAAAGCTTTTCAAGGGTCGGAGTGTGCGTCGGAGCGCGGCGCAAAATCGCTTCGAGCAGACCGATGGCTTTCTGGGTCAGGCCATAGCTGGCGAAGAGGTCGACGTCGGTCAGCGACTGGGCGATAAACTTCTGCGTTTCCTCATCAAGCTCAGGCCCGTTGGACGCTGCGGCAGTCGATTCTGTGACCACTTGGGTCGGAGGCTCGTCCAGACCGGGACGCACCCTCGGCGCGGCAGCCTGCGGAAGTTCTGCCTGGAGTGTTTCACCGGGCGCGGGTGGTTGCGGAACAGCAGCGACGGATTCGCCTTCGACCAGTCCCAACTTCAAAAGAACGTCATGCAGCTTGCGCTTGGCGGAATCGCTTTCCGGCTCGCGATCGACCAACTGCTGAAAAATTTCGCGGGCGCGTTCAGTCTTGCCGCTGGCCACCAGCGCATCGCCCAGTTGAGCCAGGGCGTCCGGCAGGCGGAAGGAATCGCTGGTGCGGCCGTAGGTATCCACCAGCCATTCGAGTGGCTCCAGACGGCCCGGAAGCCGCGTAGCCAGGTCGTTCAGCAGGTGCACCACACCTTCGTGCTCTCCCGCATCAATCATCGGAATGCGAATGCGCGACAGAACCGACATGGCGCGCTCGCCTTGGCCCGATTCCAGCAACGCTTGAGTCAGCTTTTGCGTGGCGCCAAAATTCTTTTCGTCGGAGGCAAAAATCTTTAGGGCGAAGGCGGTTGCTTCATCCCACTTGGCATTCTTCAGGTACAAATCCAGCAGAAGCTCGGCGGATTCGCCACCTTTTTCGAGGTCGGGAACTCGCTCGAGAATTTCCGCCGCTTTGTTTACATTGCCCGCGGAGGAATAGGCGCGAGCTTTCACAATCATCGCGTCGAGATGCTTTGGGTTGATCTGCAGAGCTTTGTCGGCTAGCTTCTCGCATTCCGCGTGATCGCCGCGGGCCAGAGCGCGTTGCGCCGCGGAGACGTAGGTCTCCAATGCTTCGCCGGACTGCCCCATGGCCTGATACAAGTCGGCAAGTCGAATCTGGATGCGCAGATTGTCGGGCTCGGCCGCAAGCAACTTTTTCAGTAGCGCGATGGCTTCGGCTTGCTTGCCATTCTTCAGGTGCAGCTCGGCGAGCTGCAGGAATAGCGGCCGCGCCTCGCTCATCACGCCTTGTTGCACGTAGAGGTCAGCTAACTTCTCGAGGGGACGAATCTCTTCCGGGGCCAGCTTGGCGATGCGCTTATACACGGCAATCGCTTTGGTCAGGAAACCGTCGCTGACAAACAGTTGCGCCAGCCGTTCAAAATAATCGATGGCCTGAAAGGTCTCGCCTTGGCGAATATAAAGTTCCCCGATGGTCATCAGGGTGACCTGATCGCGCGGTTCGTATTTCAGGATCTGCTGGTATTCGGCGATAGCTTGCGCCACTTTGCCCTGGTTCAGCAGCTTTTGTGCGGCTTCGACAAATTTGCTCTTGTTGTAGGCCATGCGCGAAAAGGGACGGCTTCACCCACGAAAGCCATCCGCGACTTTCTCCTCAGTGGTGTTGCAGGCGCTGGGGCGCCGCAACTCTCCTTTTTCAAGCTACGCTTGGGTGACGGGGGCGTCAACGAAAGCGGTTCTCATTGTGAGCAGGCAGTTATCCCCGTGGCAGATACGAAACCTTGGGGCGAATAAAGAGCAAAGGAGTTTTTAGTTCTCGCGAGGCCAGATATCCAGCGGCAAAGTTTCCTGGACTGCTCCAACGGCCCAGCAGCCGGACTCTCGTACCGGGGCAAACGAATGGCGGTGAAGCGGCGAGGGGCCGTGCACGCGCAAAGCCTCCAAGTGCTCCGGGGTAGCGTAGCCCTTGTGCTGGGCCAAGCCGTATTGCGGGTAAACGGCGTGCCACTCCTCCATGCGCGCATCGCGATGCGTTTTGGCCAGGATGGAGGCAGCGGCAATGGAGACGCTGCGCATGTCACCTTTGATCAGGGATTTTTGCTCGATCATCACGTCGAGGACCATGGCGTCGATCAGCAGGTAGTCTGGAACGGTCGTGAGCTGTTGCAGCGCTGCGGTCATGGCTTGCCGGCTGGCCTGATAAATATTCCAGGCGTCAATGCGTTGGGCATCCATTTCGGCGACCGCCCAGGCGATAGCGTGTTCGCGGATCCGTGCGGCAAGCTCCACGCGATATTCCGGAACTAATCTCTTGGAATCATCCAGGCCGCAGATGCGCCGCTTGGGATTGAGAATTACAGCGGCGGCGACAACGGGGCCAAACAGCGCGCCACGCCCGGCTTCGTCGAGACCCGCGATGCGGGTCCACCCGAGTTTGCGCGCCGCTCGCTCAAAACGTGAAGAGCAAAGTCGGCTCATGAAAAAAAGTAAGATGCCCCGGCGCCAATTCTAACACGCGAAGCGCGCACGGACCGCGTAGCTCCACAAAAACGGCAAACGAGCGGAAGTCGAGAAGTGACTCTCACGTACTCCGCTGACCTAGCTTCCTTGCTGGCGCTCACTCCGAAAGGCAACCTTGAATGTATATGGCGAGTAAGAACGAGGCCGACAAGCGCGCTTTGGCGATTTACGAATTGATATGCGCAACCAGTGGAGACCGTCCGGCGTCTGGACACTCTATAGGAGAGCTCATGCGAGCGATTGAACGCTGGAAAAGTTCAAATCCTGCGCTAGCTCTTCTGCGTGATTCGGAGCCGGAGGTACAGTTGTCCTTCGTCCGGCAATCGTTGGAATGGTTTCGAGCCCGTCGCATGGAACTCGCTGGCTTGTTTATATGTCAGACACTCACCGACGGCATTCTTTTTGTGCTGGACCGAACTCCGAAACTCATTGAGAACGAGACTTCCCTGCACGTCTTGACGGAGTTTCGAAAGTGCACTGACCTTGGCAGGACTTACTTCCCAATCTTTCACTTCCTTCGAGTTTTGACCCGCGAACAAATCACCGATGAAATGCGCGCTGAATTACGAAAGCTTCACGTTCAGTTCGCTCCCAGCCCGAATGGGAAAATCGACCAACGATCACTCGAGATACGACGTCGAATCGCAGAGTTGATGTGGACCGAGCATGACCAGCAACTTGATCCAGGCCGTGGACCCTGGTCGCAAATTGTCTTTGAAGAACTGGAAGAGAGGGACGCCATTACGCGGGCCGGATGGATAGGCCTCCTCGAACATTTCCAATCGTTACAACAGACCGTGCCCGGGGCGAAATGGAAGAAGAGAACTCGCGAACTAATGAGCGCTCTGGGGGAAGACGAAGTCTCCGCTTCGATAACGCGCTGGCTTGGACTGGGCCCCACGCCAGGCGAGCCCTTAGAAGCCCGCTCACCAATCGAAGATTCGGACTTCCAGAAAGGGACGGTGTGGTGCCTCGCCTTGGGGGCAAGGCAGAATTCCGCAGTGGCTATCGGTGATTTTGGCCTCGCCTGCTTGCGGAAGATTCCGATGGTTGGCGCGGTATCACAAAAAGTCGGGTTTGCCTGCATTCAAGCACTCGGAGAGATGGACTGCGAGGCTGCCGTCTCGCAACTTACTCGGTTACGAGCGAAAGTACGTTACTCGGTAGCCCACCGTTTGATTGAAAAGTCTCTGTTCGCGGCGGCGGAACGCCGGGGTCTCACCATCGATGAAGTCGAGGCTATGTCCGTAGAACAGTACGGCCTGGATGCTGATGGGTCTACGTGCATCCGAGTGGGGGAAATTGTTGCGCGCATTTTTCTAGATCGTCAGGGCAACGTGAATCTCATTTGGGAAAGCCCTGGCGGCAAAGCGTTGAAGAGCCCCCCGGGTAACGTTAGCAAGACGTTCGCCAGTGAAATTCGCTTGGTCAAGACACGGGCTAAGGAAATCGGTGAGGCGTATGGCATACAAAAGTCCCGGCTTGAGTCTTCGCTAATCTACCCTCGCAATATGTCGATTGCATACTGGAAGCAATTCTTCATCGAGCACCCTCTTCTGGAATCCCTTGGACGGCGGCTGATTTGGCTGTTCAGTCTCCGCCACGGGAACGAGGTATCCGGAATTTTCTGCGATGCCGAAGTACGCGATCCGTTGGGAAACGTGATCGAGATGGCAGAAACAGAAAAAGTCAGGCTTTGGCATCCAATTTCGAGTTCCGAGGCGGAGATTCGGTCCTGGCGCGAATTTCTGTTCAGCCACAATACTCGACAGCCCTTTCGCCAAGCTTTTCGAGAGCGCTATTCCGTCTCCGACGCGGAGCGCGAGACCAAGATGTACTCTAACCGCTTTGCCGGCAGGGTTCTTCGCCAGCATCAATTCGCCAGCCTATGCCGCGAACGGGGATGGGCCTACCGATTAATGGGCGCTAACTTCGACGGATTTGATGTGCCTACGAAGGAACTGGCGGCCTGGAAGATGCATGCTCAGTTTCATGTGGATTTACTTCCCGACCGAAATGCTGAACTCAAGGATTCAGCTCTCGCCGAGCAGTCCGCTCTGGGAATCAACGTCTTCTTGGGCTCTGATCAGGTCATCTTCTACCGCGAACAGATACAAATCCCGTTAGAGGAAGTTCCCCTATTGGCCTTTTCGGAAATTATGCGGGACGTCGATTTGTTCACCAGTGTCTGCGACGTCGGACGGGACGAATCGTGGACCGATCAAGGTGAACGAGGACTTGGTAACCTTCGTGGCGAATTCGACCCAGTGCAGCTATCCGCCATCGTCACTTTGCGAAGAGAAATCATTGCGCGGGTGCTGCCTTTGCTGGCTATCGCACCTCAGTGTCAGGTTCGAGAAAACTGCCTCGAGGTCCGCGGTCAGTTAGGCACGTACCGAATCCACTTCTGGTGGGGTGGCGCGCTGCGGGTTAGTGAGCCGCAGTCGCCTTGGCTAAATATTCCGCAAGCAGAATTAAAAACAGCGAAAATAGACTTTGATACCATTCCCATGGAATTGGACCACTTCACCGAACTAATCCTGAAAAAAGCCTGGGTACTGGCTAACGATTGGAAAATTACCTCGCCCGAACTCATTCGCCAGTTAATGCCGCAATAAAAAAGGGACAGGTGCAGTGCCTGTCCCCGGAGAAATTGTAACTGTGATGGTGATTACGCCTTGGCGGCGGTTGCGGGGGCTGCCACTTCTTCGCGGGCGGCGCGCTTGATGCGGGCGGCCTTGCCACGGAGATTGCGCAGGTAGTAGAGACGGGCGCGGCGAACACTGCCCTTGCCGATCACGTCGATGGAAGCGATGGAGGGCGAGTGCAGCGGGAAGATGCGCTCGACGCCGGTGCCAAAGCTGACGCGGCGCACGGTGAACGTGGCGCTGCTGGCGCGGCCCTTCTTCGAAATCACCACACCTTCAAACGACTGAATGCGTTCCTTGACCTTTTCGCCTTCACCTTCGAGCAGGCGCACATTCACCTTGACGGTATCCCCGGCGCGAAATTCGGGCAGGTCTTTGCGCAATTGTGCTTCATGCAACTTACGAATTACCGGATTCATTTTCTGTATTCCCTGCAGACCCACTCAGGCGGGGCCAGCACTTCTAAGGCAAACAACAATTATAGACAAGTGGCCGCGATTTGCCTAGCCGTTTTACACCACTGTCTTACACCAGCAGGTCGGGGCGGTTACGCCTGGTCTTTTCTAATGCTTTGAGCCGACGCCACTTGGCCACCTCGGCGTGGTTGCCGCCAATCAGGATTTCCGGGACGCTCCAGCCCCGATATTCCGCGGGCCGGGTGTAGTGGGGATAGTCCAGCAACAGGTGGCCTGACTCGCGTGCTAGTTGTTTCGAGGCAATGCGCTCGTTGACTTGCAGTTCACTGAAGGATTCATTCTGGGTGGAGGCTTCATTGCCCAGTGCGCCGGGTAACAAGCGCGTAACCGCATCGACGACGATGACTGCCGGAAGTTCGCCGCCGCTTAGCACATAATCGCCCACGGAAACCTCTTCACTGGCGAGATGTTCCGCGATGCGCTCGTCAACACCTTCGTAGCGTCCGCAAATCAGGATGATGCGATCGAGCTTGGCGTAGCGGCGTGCCGTCTCTTGAGCGAATAAACGGCCCGCGGCAGACATCAAAATAATCGCAGTGCCCGGTTGTGGTGCAACTCGATTCGTCGCGTCGCCGACGGCATGGCCCAACAGCTGCTCGACCGCTTCAAATAAGGGCTCCGGCTTCAGCACCATGCCCTCGCCGCCGCCGAAGGGGCGATCGTCGACGGTGCGATGGCGGTCCTTGGTGAACTCTCGCAGGTCTTGAACATTAATTTCAGCGATGCCGGCTTCCTTGGCGCGCCGCACGATTCCGTGGTCCAGCGGGCCAACAAAAAACTCAGGAAAAATGGTGATGAGGTCGAATCGCATGCAGGGCCAGTCTAACCAAGCCGAAGGGCAAAAGTCATGTATGCCGGGAAGGTAAAAACCAGCGGGGAACTGCGCGGCAATAATCACTGTACTGCTCGCCGAACTGCCGGCGCAACGTGGGCTCCTCGTAAAACAGAACGAACAGGTTAAACAGGGTGATGACCACACAGAGGTACAAGGCGATCGCGATTGAACCGCGGTAAATCGCTTGGCCGGCGATCATCGCCGCTACACCGACATACATGGGATTGCGCGTGTATCGATAGAGCCCTTGGACAACGAGATTTTTTGGCGCGTCGATGGGCGCCGGAGTGCCTAAACCATTCACCGCGAAATCCCATGCGCACCACAAATAAATGCTCACCCCAACAAGCAGCAAAAGGCCGCCGACAAAGTGCTGCGCCAGTGGAAAGACGATCCGATCTTTAAGGGAATTTCGCAGTGAATAGGGAACGAACAGCCCAACGGTGCCGGGCGCCAGAACGGAGAACACTGCAGTTTTAAGGAGTCGCCACCACACGCACTTACTCCGGGGCGTTCAGGTCTTTGAGACCCTCCGGAAGCCTAACATCAATGCGCCGCGCCGCTACATCGATTCGCGTGCAGATATCTTCGGCGAGAGGAACCAGCAGTTCGCCGTGAGCCGTAGCAATTTCCAGCAGCGGAGTTCCGGCGACGGCGCCTTCGCCGGTAAGACTCACGTCGCGAACAGTCCCAAGGACACGCGGTGCGTGCTCGGCATCGCAAGCCGGCGACGCTAGTTTGGTCGCGGTGTCAGCCAGTTCGAAAACGGTACAGCCGATCAGATCCGTGACGAAATATTTTCCGGCGGGAAGTTCGACGCGCTGTTCGAAAGGCAAGAACACATCGTATTCGCGCAGCGTTTCCGCGTCAGAAATACTTGCGGAGCCTTCAAAGTGAAATATTCCCTGATCAGGATGGTTGCGGTCGATCCAGAAACGCAGCAAGCCACGCAACTGTGGTTCGCCGCCCGGCTTCGCCAAATAAACTTGCTTCAGGGAAGAAAAGCGCTCAGGAAAATCCGTCAGGAGTTCAGCGACGACTTCGCCTTTATTGCCGCGCGGTCGCCAAACATGTGCCACTTGCACCCAGGGTTGTTGGTTGTCAGAAATGCTGCTCAATCTTCCAGAATCTCTAAGGTGAAGCGCTTGTGCAGCTTCATTCCCGCCGCTCCCAGCAAGGTCCGAATCGCCTTCGCCGTGCGCCCCTGCCTGCCAATCACTTTGCCGAGGTCCTCCGGATGCACCCGTAGCTCCAGGACCGTCACTTGGGTCCCCTCGACGGCCTTCACCTGCACGCCTTCCGGGTGATCCACCAGCGCTCTTGCTATCTCCTCCACCAGTTCCTTCATCGGAGTCCCCCGCGCGAGCGTCACAATTCCCGAGCAACTTCACGCGACCTTCCGCCGTAGAAGGCAAGGCGCGTCACATCTTACGCTGGGCTTGAGCATGAACGAAGAGAGCTAGAGCTGTGAAAAGTAGCGTAAACTACGATATTTTCTGAAGCTTGATGAAACTGCGAACCGTATCGCTGGGCTGTGCCCCCACGCCCAACCAATACTTGATGCGCTCGGAATCCAACTTGATTTCCGCCGGCTTCTTCAGCGGGTCGTAGGTTCCTACGGCCTCGCGTACGCGACCATCGCGGGCTCTTGTGCGCTCTATCACCACTACTCGATAGAAAGGCTTCTTCTTCTTGCCTATCCTGGCTAAACGAATCGTCAACACTAAGTACGTCCTCCTAGAGGCCTTTCATTCTACGTGACTATGCTCTCACGGGCAAACCCGTTTACCAATCGGGGATTTCCCGATGGCGGAATGCTACGTAAGTAGTTTACTGGTGCGGAATTGCTATAGCGCCGCCAACGCTCCGATTCTGCTGATTTTGGCCGGCGGTTCAGGGGCAGGTCACTGGCGTACCACCAGTGGAAACTCCACGAAGCTGGGGTTGGCGGGGCTGTGATACACGCGTTGCTCCGCCTTTTTGTAGGCCTCGGCTTTGGCCCAGAAGATGTTGGAAACGAAGGTCTGAGGGTTGCGGTCGTACAACGGGAACCAACTC
>JBAVNY010000093.1:0-4414 GCA_049691535.1 Candidatus Acidiferrum sp. | reverse complement strand
TCTTCCGTTGAGGCTTTCGTTGTGGGCTTACCTTCTGGCATAGGCGGAATTTCATTTGGACCATGGACGGCGTAGCCTCTGGCGTAGTTCCAAGCGCCTTGATAGACGATCTTGCCGTAGAGGGTCTCCCACTTTGCGATGTACTCTCTGCTGTTCACCAAAGGAAAGGCCGCACCGGGGACCACGGGAATATCGGTGCGTCTGATGATTTCGAGCAGTCGCAGGGTGTGCAGAACTTCCTCATCGCGCCAAGCGTCGCCGGTCAGGACGGTAATGCCGAGCACATTGGTGTCGGGAGAATTGATCAGGCAGAGGATTGCCTGCATGTCTGTGCCTCCCGGGCCGGCGGCGTCTTGATCAATCACGACGAGTCGTTTGCGTTGCGCTACGGCACTGGAGAAACAGGCAGCGGCTAAGATTACGAAGGCGCACACGCGCAAAATCGATTTCATTCGAACACTCCTTGTAAATTTTCCATTTGTTTCGCTTCAATACATGATGGTTTGCGTTAAATGATGCGGCCAGGAGGTGGTGTGATAGTGGGTCCAGATGCGCGCATCGATTTGGGGGATGATGACTTGCAGATTGGCTGGGCGGAGCTTATTGACCTCTTCAGACAAGAGTGCCGTGGCATACAGGCAATGGGCGCGAATTTCGATTTCCCAGCGAGAGTCGCGGGGAATGAGCTGGTACGAGTTGATGGCGTTTTCCAGTTCCTTGGAGTAGCTGGTGATGCCCATCAAACGCAAGCCTACTGGAACGATGTAGTCGGCGAAGGCGGTCATTTTTTCCGGATCGTCGAGGCGAAACTTTTTCTCTTTGTGGAGCGTCGAGTAGAGCATCCAAATGCCGAGCTGCGGCAGCTTATAGAATTTGATTTCGTGGCCATCGAGCATGGAAACGTCGTTAAAGCGTGGAAACTCTTTCACCATACGCTCGATCAGGCCGTTTCCATTGTCGTAGAGCCGCGGCGAGCAGGCAGCCACGAAATTATGGAAATGGCCGTCGTACTTTTCGGCGAGAACTTTGCCGACATCGTGGAGCACGGCGAGTTTCTCATCGAGCATGGGCATCTCGATGTTGCCCTTGAAGATTTCGTTGAGCTCGGCACGGCTAATTTTGGCGAGATACTTCCCGTCAAGAATAGGTTTGCCATTATCGAGGGCACGTTTTAAGCAGGCGAATTCGGCTTCCGAGTCGGACCAGTGCTGGCCGTCGTAGTCGACCTGAAATTTTTCATGTTTGGCGAAGTCGGTGAACGCGGTGTCGATGGAATCTGCGACCAGGACGAAATCGATGGCCTGATTGGTGTCGCCCTGTCCGACGCCAAAGGGCAGTGTAAATTCCGGCATGGGGAGTTCTTCGTAGCCCATCCAGGAGGCGACCTCGACGATCTTGTCGTAGTGGGTGGTCACGTCGCGGGAAGATTCAATGGCGTAATGCAGACTATCGAGTACGGGACTTCCGATTAATTTTGGCCAGTGCATAGGCTCCGAAGAAGCCGGCTCGAGGAGCGTGCGAGCGGCTGGAAGAATAGATTTTTTAGGAAGTACTAAAGCTGCGGCCGCTCCAGTTATTGTCGTCAGGAATCGGCGTCGCTCTATTTTTGGTTGATCCATCCGAATCGAAGCGGAGTCTAGCACTTGCTTTGAATGATGCGCAACCTGCTTACGCACGACGTACTTGGCTGGAAGTTACTTGTTTGTGGATGTTGGGGCGCAAACTTGACGCTCTGTGGTCCCGGTGCTAAATTTTCGCTTTCGTCAGGAATAAAGGGGGATATTGCGCTGAGTAGACGCCGGAAGCACCGTGAGTCTGTCGATCTCAGCAGACGCAAATTTCTCCAAAGCCTTGGTCAAGGCGCGGCATTCTCGTTCCTGCCTGCGGGGCTGGGCTTTCTGCCGTTTTCCAAGAGATTTCAGACTAACAATTCCAATTCCTCACCAGCAGAATTTCACGTTCATCCACATTATCGGGCGCCGCGTGAATTGGAGAACCTGTTTAAACAGGTGCAGGCCGGGTTTGACGCGTTTGTCACGGAAAAATATCAGGATGCGGTGGCTGGTATTTTGGCGGGGTGGAGTGCGCAACTGCTGGAATCACCACAGGCGACCGGCAATATTGCCAAGGCGATGAGCGAGAAGTTTGCGGGTGGATCCGCGAAAGCCACGCAGTCGCGGCCTGCGCGAGCGAATTCGGAGACGTTGAAGGTTTGGCGATTGCAGTTCGCGAACGGCTCCCTGCTGTCACAAGCCGCGTTCCTGGGAGAGTGGCGTTTCTCGATGAGTGGGTTTTCGAAACTGCTGAGTGCGGAATTCCAAGTGACGAGCATCAGAGCAGGTGCTGGGGCGAAATCCGCGCCGAGTGCGCCTTCTTCTTTAGAGACGCGAGTGCGCTTTGAATTCGTAGGGACAGGAGCCGACTATTTTCGTGAACAGAGGGTGGGACACTGGGCGCTCGATTGGCAGATGGACGCTGCGGGCGAACTTCGTCTCACAAAATGGCTGATGCTCGAGGAAACACGCAGCCGTTCGCTCTCGCCAGTTTTTGTTGATATCGCTGCGCAGGCATTCAGCGGTGTCGCTTCTTTCGAAAAGCAACTGAATCCGGGGGTGGATCACTGGCGAACGGTGCTGGACGGGGCGTGCGGGATCGATATTTATGGGCATAACGGGGTTTCTGTGGGAGACATCGATGGGAACGGGTTCGATGATCTTTATGTATGCCAGCCCGCTGGACTGCCAAATCGATTGTATCGGAATCGTGGCGACGGGACGTTTGAAGACATCACAGAAGGTTCTGGAGTTGGCATTCTGGAGAACACGGCGTGCGCGCTTTTTGCGGACATTGATAATGACGGCCGACAGGATTTGATTGTGGTACGCGCGAATGGGCCGTTGCTCTTTATGAATGAGGGGCGCGGGAAATTCCGGGAGAAGCCTGACGCATTTCGGTTCGCTACGCCGCCACAAGGCACGTTCACAGGCGCGGCGATGGCCGACTACGATCGCGATGGCTGGCTGGATATTTATTTCCCGTTGTATGTGTATTACCAGGGAGCGGACCAATATCGGTATCCGTGTCCTTATTTCGATGCAGACAATGGACCGCCGAACTTTTTGATGCGCAACGAGAGAAATGGGACGTTTCGTGATGTCACGCGCGAGACAAAACTGGACGTGAACAATACGCGCTTTAGTTTCTGCTGTGGCTGGAGCGATTTTAACGGTGATGGATGGCCGGACCTTTACGTGGTGAACGATTTTGGGCGAAAGAATCTGTATCGCAACAACAGCGACGGCACCTTCACCGATGTTGCCGAAGAGGCCGGGGTCGCTGATGTGGGCGCCGGGATGAGTGTTTCGTGGTTGGACTACGACAACGACGGGAAACCGGATTTATATGTGGGGAACATGTGGACGGCGGCCGGGAATCGGATCACGGAACAGGACATTTTTCAGAAGAATGCCGGCGAGAAGGCGCGGCTACTGTATCGCAAGCATGCCATGGGCAATTCGTTGTACCGGAATTTGGGAACGCGAGGTTTTGAGGACGACACGTCTGGTGCGAACGCAGGCATGGGCCGATGGTCGTGGTCGAGTGACTCGTGGGATTTCGATCAGGATGGCTTCCCGGATTTGTATATTGCTAATGGGATGATTTCGGGGCCGAACCGAGACGATTTGAATAGTTTTTTCTGGCGACAAGTGGTGGCCAATTCTCCCCAAGATGCAAAACCCAATCGCGAGTACGAACTTGGGTGGAACGCGATTAATGAACTGATTCGGGCGGAGGGGACGTGGAGTGGTTACGAACGAAACATGTTTTATGTGAACAACCGCGACGGAACATTTTCTGACGTATCTGGAGTGGTGGGCCTGGACTTTATCGAAGACAGCAGAACATTTGCGCTGGCGGATTTCGATCATGATGGGCGTGTGGAAGTGCTGCTCAAGAACCGGAGTGGGCCGCAGGTTCGATTGTTGAAGAACGCCATGCCTGAAGCCGGTGGGGCGATTACGTTTCGATTGCAGGGGAAGAAGAGCAATCGTGACGGGATTGGAGCGGCCGTTACAGTCGAAACGACGGCTGGCAGGCAAACAAAGTTTGTGCAAGCAGGATCTGGGTTTTTGGCGCAACACAGCAAGGAATTGTTTTTTGGGTTGGGGAGGGAGAAGGGACCGGTGAAGGCGTCGATTCGCTGGCCGAGCGGGTTGGTGCAGAATTTAGATGGGTTGCCGATCGGTCAAAGAATTCTGGTGCAAGAAGGCGCGGAGTCCAAGTTTGAGTCTTTTCGCGCTGCGCCACTTGGTTCGGCGGCCGCGACGGTTTCCAAGACAGGTGAGGTCGAGCTTCCCGAATCTATTGCTACGTGGCTACTCGCTCCAGTGGCGGCACCTGAGTTCTCTATTTC
>JBAVNY010000092.1:0-3676 GCA_049691535.1 Candidatus Acidiferrum sp. | reverse complement strand
CTGTACTTGTGGCGAATGAGAACGCGTTTGTGGATGACGCATCCGGCGATGCTGGCCATTTTGGTGTGGTCAGCGGGAGTGGGAGTGTTCAGCACGAGTAAGCAGGAAGCGATTGAGCCGTTGGCGTTTTACGTTTTGGTGGGATTCATGCGGTACGGAGTGCGAAACATCAGACTGTGGGGCTTGGTTTTTACCGGGCTGCTTTATTACTCGGTAATTGTATTTCCTTACTCGCAGTATGTGCGTCACAACGGAGGCCGCGACGGAACGCTGGAGCAGCGCGCGGCTATTACCAAAGATATTTTCCTGCGGATGCTCAGCGATTCAACGTTTCGCGCGGAAACGACGGAACACGCCAATGCCAATTCTTATTTTGATAAACCGGCGCTGACGCCATTCAATCGGTTGGCGATGGTGGGCGAGGCGGATCGGCTAATTGCGGGTACGGAACATCAAAAGGCATTCACGGAGTGGGAAACAATCACTTGGGGATTCAAGTTACTAACACCGAGTTTCCTATCCCCAGATAAGCCGGTGTTCGAAGCCGGGAATTACCTGGGGCACATTGTGGACGATGTCGGCCCCGCGGACGAGACGACACAAATCTCCTACGGAGTAATGGCGAATTTCTACAACGCGTTCGGGCTTCCGGGAGTATTTCTGGGCACGACGTTATTTTTTGCCGGCTTTTACTATTGGATTCGGATGTTTCTGGGCGATGCGCGGTGGACGGGGAGACCTAGCACTTCGGCGTTGTGGTTTATCTGGATCGTGGCGACATTTCAGCACAGCATCGTGGAATCCACGGTGTCGGGGTTGATCGCGTCACTGTCATTTCCGGTTATTTTGGGAATTTTGTACATCGCAGGCAAGTGGATGAGCCCATTTCTGCCGGAGCAAATGGTTACCGCATGAAAGTGTTGCTGGTGAGCAATTACAAGAATGATGGCCAGGATAGCATGCAGAAGTTTGCGAACTTCATGGCAAAGGGCTTGGCGGAGAGTGGGCAGGAAGTGCGGGTGGTGCGACCAGTCGGATTGGTCGGCCGTCTACACGCAAGCGGAGAGGGCGTAGGCAAATGGCTGGGGTACGTGGATAAGTTCGGAGTCTTCCCTGCTGTTCTGAAATTGGCAATTGGATGGAGTGATGTGGTGCATATTTGCGACCATTCCAATTCGTTTTACACGAAACACCTGCAGGGCAAGCCGCACGTGGTGAGTTGTCATGACCTGATGGCGGTGCGCAGCGCGCTGGGAGAAGTGGCGCAGAACCAGACGCGATGGACCGGCCGTCAACTGCAAAGAATGATCGTGCGCGGGTTGGTGGGAGCGCAACACGTGGCTTGCGTATCTGACGCAACGAAACGGGACCTTTTGCGGGTGACGCAAATACCTGAACAACGAGTTTCGCGAGTTTACAATTCGTTGAATTACCCATACTCGCGAATGGAGGAAGGAGCAGCGCGGGAGAGAATCAGACAATTGCGAGTTGATCCTGGGGCGAAGTTTTTTCTGCACGTGGGCGGAAACCAGTGGTACAAAAACCGGCTTGGGGTGTTACGAATTTTTTCGTACATGCGGGCGCTGCTGCCGCACGATGAATCAAAGATGATTATGGTCGGCAAGCCATGGACCGCGGAGATGCGGGAATTCGTGAAGCAAAGCAGGATAGGCGACGCGACGATTGAACTTCCGGGAATTGGGAACGAGGATTTGCGGGCACTTTATTCGACGGCAGCGCTGCTGCTGTTTCCATCGCTAGAGGAAGGATTTGGCTGGCCGATTATTGAGGCGCAATCGTGTGGCTGCCCGGTGGTTACTTCAGGGCGAGCGCCCATGGACGAAGTTGGCGGGACGGCCGCAGTTTATGTCGATCCGGAAAATCCGGAAGAGGCAGCAGCGGCGGCGGTTCGTGCGTTGGAGAAACCGGGCGAATGGCGCGAGGCAAGTGTGCGGAATGCGGCTCGATTTAGCAGCAACGCCATGATTAATGGTTACTTGTCGCTTTACGAAAAAGTTTGCGCGGGACGCAGTGCGGGTTCCTGGCTGAATTGATTTTAGTTTTGTAGATTCCACGTGAAAACTGCCGAATTTCTAAAACCAATGCATAGCGAGTCACTTTCGTGAACATTCTGCACATCATTCGATCTGTGAATCCGGCAGATGGCGGCCCGATTGAAGGGATCAAGCAACTCGGGACGACATTAAATGGTGCCGGGCACCGCGTGGAGATTCTTTCGCTGGACTCACCCGCAGCGCCGTTCGTGAAGGATAGTCCGCTACCCGTTCATCCATTGGGTCCAACAGTGTCGAAGTACGGGTACAGCAGGCAGATGATTCCGTGGCTGCGAGCGAACCATAGGAAATATGACTGCGTGGTGGTGAATGGGCTGTGGCAGTTTCATGGATTTGGGACATGGCTGGCGCTGCACAAGACGGATACGCCTTATGTGGTGTACACGCATGGAATGCTTGATCCATGGTTCCGGTATCGCTATCCGTTGAAACATTTGAAGAAGTGGCTGTATTGGCCGTGGGCGGAATACCGGGTGGTGCGCGATGCGAAAGCGGTGTTGTTTACGTGTGAAGAGGAGCGCCTGCTGGCGCGAAAGTCGTTCTGGCTATACCAGTGCAAAGAGGTGGTGGCGGGATACGGGACGGCAACGCCGCAGGGCGATCCGGCTTCGGAGATGCAGGAATTTTATGGTAAGTACGGGAATTTGCGTGACAAAAAACTGGTTCTGTTCATGGGACGAATTCATCCGAAGAAGGGATGCGACCTGTTGATCGAGGCGTTCGCAAGTGTGCTGAAGCAGGAAGAAGAGTGCCATCTGGTAATGGCGGGGCCGGATCAAACGGGCTGGCAGGAAAGTTTGCGGCAACGCGCGGCACAATTGGGTTTAACGTCGCGAATCACCTGGACAGGAATGCTGAGCGGCAAAATGAAATGGGGAGCGCTGCGAGCGGCGGATGTGTTCGTCTTGCCTTCGCATCAGGAGAATTTTGGAATTGCGGTGGCGGAAGCGCTGGCGGTGGGCTTGCCGACGTTGATATCGGACAAAGTGAATATCTGGCGAGAAGTGGACGCGGATGGCGCCGGGATAGTGGGAGAAGACACGCTGGATGGAACGTGTCGAATGCTGCTTTCTTATCTGGCGATGTCGGAAGAAAACAAGAGAGCGATGCGCCGATGCGCGCGAAGCTGTTTCGAACAGCGATTTGAAATCAAGAGGGCAGCGGAAAATCTGGAAGCGATACTTTCCGGCGTTACGGGGTGACCTCGCTTTTCACATGCATTTAACACGGATAATTTTTCCAGAAGAGACGGCATTCACAGGATCGGCCCCGGTTTACAATTCGGCTTCGTCGGTAGCGGAGGTGTCAGCGGAACGTTCGGAAGCTTCGGTCCAGGTAGCCACGGATCGAGAAGCAGTGAAGGCTCTACGATCTTATTGGGAGCCGGCCACAAACGGGTTGGATACGGATATCGATTACTACCTGCAGAATCTGAAAAACGATTGGACCATTCTGAGACCGTATGTGATCACGATTTTAAAGAGGCAAGACCAGCCTTCGATGCTGCTTGGCTATATAAAGAGCCGAAAAGCTTCGACGCGGATATCGATGGTGCAGGTGCCGGGACCGAGAGCACGTGTTTTGGAGATCGTACCGAACGG
>JBAVNY010000091.1:0-3097 GCA_049691535.1 Candidatus Acidiferrum sp. | reverse complement strand
CACTAGATCGATACCTTGCGCGTTATGCCTGGCAGAACCAGCAGGCCGGTGCCGCTCAAACATACGTGGGGATCGTGGGCGAGGCGATTGTTGGCTATTACACCTTGGCTGTCGGCCATGTCCTGCTGGAAGATGCTCCCGAGCGGCTGAAGAAGGGTTTGGCCAAGCATCCGGTCCCCATCATGTTATTCGCGCGTCTAGCGGTGGATCAGCGCTGGCATGGCAAAGGCGTTGGCAAGGGGCTGTTGCGAGACGCAATGCAAAGAACTCTTCAAGCCGCGAATATCGCTGGGATTCGCGCTCTTGCCGTACACGCGAAAGATGAAGAGGCCAAGCGCTTCTATGAACATTTCGACTTTGTTCCCTCTCCTTCCGATCCGATGCACCTTCTGGTTTTATTGAAAGATGTGCGCCGAATCGTCAGGAGCAGTTGAAGAATCAAAAACGGGGATTCGATCTGGCGCGGGAAGAGAAGAGCGCGAAATGCAGCGCAACCCGAGCCTCTGAACTCCAACCGCAAGCTAGTGAAGCGTTCTGACTATTTGAAGCTGCGGACCGCGGTGTGCTCGTCGGAGTAAACGTCAAAAACAGTGAAGAGCTTGGTGATCTGCAGCAGGTCGTGCACTTTCTTGGTGAGGTTCAGTAGCTTCAGTTCGCCGCCACGGTTGCGCACCGCCGTGAAGCCGCTCACCAGTTCGCCGATGCCGGAACTGTCGATGTAGTTCACATCGCCCAGATTCAGCACGATTTTGGTACGCCCCGATTCCACCAGGTCGCGAATGGTCTTGCGCAACAGGGCGCTTCCCTCTCCCAAGGCTATGCGCCCGCTCAGATCCACCAGAGTGATGGGACCATCATCGCGCGAGGTTAGAAACAGTGCGGCCATAAGTTCCTACGCTTCCTGCTGGGGTGACGCGCCAGAATTTGCGTTCCGTGTGCTGCCATTGGATGAGGAATCGCCTGGCAATGGAATTTTCTTCGACATGACAATCTCGGCCCCGCCGGTGCGCCCCGGCACCACATTAAATTCATCCATAAACGCGCGCATCAGGAAGATGCCCCGCCCGGAGGTGCTTAGCAGATTCTCTTCCGCCAACGGGTCTGGCACATCCGAGAGCTGGAAGCCCTTGCCTTCGTCCATCACGTGAACAATGAATTTTTCCTCGGTAAGTTCGATGGCCAGATGAATTTTCTTTTCCGGCTTTTCCTGGTTGCCGTAATGAAATGCGTTGATTACGCCCTCTCGCACCGACATGCCGATGCGGTAACACTCGTCTTCATTGAAGCCGGCCGCTTCCGCCACACGGAGACACATCTCCTCTGCGAGATTTACGCTCTCCACGTGAGTATCCAGCGTGACTTCCAAGTGTTTGGTGTCTGGCGCCATTCCTGACCGTGCTACGGCCCAAAAACGAACAAAAAAGCGTATCTATCCGTAACACAGCGTACGAAGCCAAGTCAATGGAGCGGCTCGCTCCCAATTTCCCGCGGTGCCCGTTTAGAGATGCGCTCTACGCCCAATAGCTGCGGTCGAGTGTTCGATATTGGATCGCTTCACTTAGATGCTTGGGAAAGTATGTCTGGAGCGGCGTCCAGATCGGCAATAGTTCGAGCCACTTTCAGGATGCGGTCATGAGCTCGCGCGGAAAGCCCCAGGCGCGTAACAGCATTTTCCAGCAGCTTTCGCCATCAGCGGAGATGGCGCAGTGTTTGCGCACTATCTTTGGGGCCATTTGCGCGTTCGAATAGGTCGTCTTCTCGGATTTATAGCGGGTGATCTGCTTTTCCTGCGCCGCAATCACCCGGCCACGCACGGCGGCAGAATCTTCCGAGGACGAGGGAGCCCGCAGCTCCTTATATTTCACGGCCGGCACTTCGATATGAATGTAGATGCGATCCAGCAGCGGCCCAGAAATTTTCGAAACTTAGCGCTGGATCATAGGCGGCGTGCAGTGGCATTCGTGGCTCGGATCGCCAAAATAGCCGCAGGAACATGGATTCATCGCCGCAGCCCGCATGAAGCGCGATGGAAATGTCACCGAAATGGGCGCACTGGCGATGGTGACCGAGCCGTCTTCCAGCGGCTGGCGCATCACCTCCAGAACGTTTACAGAACGTTGCGCTGAAACCCCGGCAATTCATCGAGGAACAGCACGCCATTGTGACCCAGCGACACTTCACCCGGACGCGGATTCGCCCCTCCGCCAATCAAGCCCGCATCGCTGATGGTGTGGTGCGGCGAACGAAACGGCCGCGTGCCAATCAGCCCTTGGGCACCTTCAAGTGTTCCAGCGACGCTATGAATGCGCGTGGTTTCAATTGCTTCCTCGAGAGACATGAGCGGCAGAATGGTGGGGATGCGCTTTGCCAGCATGGTTTTGCCGGCGCCTGGCGGACCAATGAACAAAATGTTGTGGCCGCCGGCGCATGCAACTTCCAAGGCGCGCTTCGCTGCTTGTTGCCCATGAACCGAGAATTCACCAAATCCACTGCTTGCGGCAACGACTTCAGCGCAAAAACATCGATGCCATCCATCACCGCGGCTTCTTTAGCGTTCATCTCCGGGACGGCAACCGCTTTTAATCCCTTCTCTCGCGCGGCAATCGTTGCGGGAAGGGCGCCACGCACTGCGCGAACTGTGCCGTCCAGAGAAAGCTCGCCCAGAAACATCATGCGTTCCAGCAGCTTTCCGAAAAATTGCCCTGGCATTCGACTAGGCCCAGTGCCATCGGCAGATCGAACGCCGAACCCTCTTTGCGCAAGTCCGCCGGCGCCAAATTGATGGTCACTCACTGGCCGTGCGGGAACTCATATCCACAATTGCGCATCGCTGATTTGATGCGCTCGCGGCTTTCCTTTACCGCATTGTCGGGAAGCCCCACGACATTGAAATCCTAAATGCCCGCCGAGCCCACATCGACTTCCACTTCTACCGGATGCGCTTCAATCCCATACACCGACGCGCTGATTGTTTTGAAAAGCATGAGTGACCTGGAGCGAGTAGTTCCAGCATATATTAATTAGGTACTATCCGCCAGACTAACTACAGTTATCGCGTGCTGGCTGAGTCACCGCAGAACTGCCCAGCCGTCGGTTC
>JBAVNY010000090.1:0-6419 GCA_049691535.1 Candidatus Acidiferrum sp. | reverse complement strand
GGAGAAAGGAAGTTGGTGTGGTTCAGGATGTTGAAGAACTCCGCGCGGAACTGAACGTTAAACGATTCCGAGATTTGTGGTATCGCGGTGTTCTTGAATAAAGAGAAGTCCACGGTGGTGAGTCCGGGACCATAGAATTTGTTGCGGCCGGTGTTGCCGAGCACGTTGGAGCAGAATTGTTGCCCCGCGGGAGCAGCAACCGGAGAACTGGGATAAGACAGCGGTGCGCAGCCCAGCGGATTTGCGGCCGACGCCGGTGCGAGAGAAGCCGGAGCGGTCGGCGGTGTGAAACAAGAAGTATTTAAGTAATTCACTCCACCGTGAATCGCGTTGCAGCCAGGAATCAGATTGGCAAAATTCATGGAGAAGTCGCCGTTGAATCCGGTGCCTAGCGGATCGTTGCCATCGCCGACAGTAACTGTAAAGGGAGCGCCGGTCGATGCGGTGACGATTGTTCCCGCTTGCCAACCTCCCGCGATGAATCCAGCTACACCTGACTTGGGCCCAGGAATGTCCCAAATCACCGAGCCGGTGGCGGTCTGTCGAATGTCGAAATCGCAAGCCCCGACGCGTGCCCGCTTCACCAGGAGAAGCGGAACCGCGATCGAATTCAAATACGTGTCGCCGGTAACCGGGGCAGAGCTAGTGTCCCGGCACTTGCCGAAGGTGTAGGAAATTTGACCTTGCACACCGTGCGTTGAGGCTTTCTTGAGTTGCGTCTGCAACGCGCTGTAAGAAGCGGCGCCGTCGAAAATTACCGGCCGTATACCTGCACCGCCGCCCCAGTTGGAGTCGATGCGGGTTCCCGTCTGATTGTTGGAGCAGTTGTTCGTGGCTGTGTACGGCACGATTTGCGATGGATTACACGGAAATACGAAACCCGTGCCGCTCACAAAGGTGGGCTGGACGAGATTGATATCGTCGGAGGCCACAGAAAGGTGCACGGAACGTGAACCGACATAACCGACGAGAGAAGTCCATCCAGGGGCGATTTCGTGCTGAATGTTCAGATTCCAATTCAGCACGTCGGCGCGATGAGGATTGGGATCGATCAGGCGATTGCGAATCCTCTGACGATTGAAATTGAGATTGGCGTCTGGTGTGCCAGTGCCAAGGGTTGCCGCAGGATCGGCGCCGATGATCTGGAAGGGCGCGGTTGCGGCGGTATTCAGACCAAATTCATAGGGAAGCGGCAACACGTCGAAGATCCCGAATCCCGCCCGAACGGCGGTTTTCCCGTCTTTGCGCGGATCCCAGGAAACGCCTATGCGCGGCTCGAAATTTTTCGTAGTTGGATTGTTCGAGATGGGACTGTTGGTGCCCACAGGCCCGCATAGTGTTGTGCCCGGCGTGCAATTGAGGAGCGTTTGGATTTGCTGGAAACCGGCTGTTGCAACCGTGTACCCGTTAACTGTGTAGCCAGGCACGTCGTGAGAATCGGTGGGCCGCGTGGTCATCTCATAACGCAAGCCGATATTGAAAGTGATATTGGACCGGAAGCGCCAGTCGTCCTGTATGTATCCCGCGAAGAGACTCTCGCGCAGTCCCACTTCGAACGAGCCGCCGGGTGCGAGTGCGTTGAGTTGGTGAGGCGCATTGGTGAGAAACGCCTCTAGCGAATAGCCGTTCATGCGGCCGTTGGGGCTCAGTTGTTCGAGGATGTTGTATTGCATCCGTTCAAAGGCGAAGCCGAACTTGATGGAATGCGTTCCGCGTGTCAGGAAAGCGTCGTCGTAACCTTGAAATGAGTTCCAGGCATGCTTGAATTTGTTGAAGCCGCCAAGACCATAGGCGGTGGTCAGGCCGGAAACCGGGATCTGCGGCGGTCCGAGCGCGCCGGGCGCAATAGCCAGCGACGTATCTTTCGAAACCGCGTCACCGGAAACAGGAGTGTTAATGTCGCCAATCACGCGGCTGAAGCCGCCTCGAACCGTGTTCACCAGCGCAGGTGTAAAGATGTGAGTCTCCTCGACACTGAACATCTGTCTGCGTGAGAAAACTTGATGAACGGTGTTGCCCAGTGGATCGGTTTGACTCTGCGGGCCGGAGTCAAAGAAATAGCTCCCGGACAGATTGTCCTTCGACGTAAGTTTCTGATCCACCCTGGTGATGAAATAGTTTTCGCTAGCGTGGTTCGGCGTAACGGAGTCCAGACTCACTGAGTCGGCGAAGGTTGTAGTCTGGCAGGGGCCCGGGCAGGGCCACAGTGCAAGGTAAGGTGCCACCTTGGGATCCACGGTGACCTGACTGAGCGATGCGCAAGGATTGGTCGCGGTGGCAACACACAACAAACCACTGCGCGCTTCGGCCGTGGGTACGTTGATGGTTCCGGAGGAAGACGAACTCTGCCGGATGCCTTCGTAATTCGCGAAAACGAAAGTCTTGTCCTTCACGATGGCAGTGCCGCCCGAAGCGCCAAACTGGATGCGCCGAAAGGGCGCAATTTTTGGCCCATCGAAGAAGTTGCGGGCGTCGAAGATGCTGTCGCGATCAAAGAAGTAGCCTGTTCCGTGGAACTGATCGGTGCCGGATTTGGTGATGGCGTTGATGACTGCGCCAGACGTGCGGCCATATTCCGCAGTGTAGTTGCTGGTGAGAACAGAAAATTCCTGGATGGCGTCGACGCCGAGATTTACGCCCGTCGCCCCACCGGGTGCGGAGTTGGAGTAATCGTTGATGCTGACGGCGTTGACGCGATAGCTGTTCTCGTTCGCGCGGTGTCCGCCGTTGCTCAACTGGTTTCCGAAACCGCGATTGCCCTTGTTGGCGTTGAAGGAAGTTGTGGCCTGGTTAGGTATGCTGACCACGCCTGGCTCCAGGGTCGCAAGGGACGTCCAGTCGCGGCCGTTTAGCGGCAACTGGCGTACTGTGGTGGAGTCCACGGTGTCGCTGATCGTTGAGGACGAAGTCTGTACTTCCGGCGGGGCGGAATTAACTTCGACAGTTTGGTTTAGTTGGCCGACCTTCAGTGTCAGATTCAGGGACTGCTGCGCGCCGACGTTGAGGGTGATTTCTTTTTGCACCAGGGTTTGAAAACCTTTGGCGGTCACGCGGACTTCGTAATTTCCCGGATTAAGATTTGGAGCGGAATAGAACCCGTCGGAGTTGGTAGTAATGTTGCGGGTCAAACCGGTACCAATGTTCTTGATAACCAATTCCGCGCCGGGAACCGGTCCACCGTTTTCGTCAGTGACCAAGCCCGAAAGTGTCGCGCCAGAGACTTGGGCGCGGGCTAGTCCACCGCTGGCCAACCCCAAAACGATGGCGATGAGTACACAGGCCCACTTCGCATATAAAGATGTAGAACCACTTTTTGACATCATCTACCCCCTGGCGCGTCCCCATTAACCGTTTGCGACCCCTCGCTCAAGGGAGTGCCCGCGCAAAGCACTCCGCTCAAGAGAGCTTGCATTTCAATTGGGGGAATCTGCCTGTAAACAAAAAATAACGCAATCCGCGATGCATCCAATCGGAAGCATTTCTACATCACCTACTCGGCGACTGAAAATACAACACTTAACTAGATATATGAAAAGTTATCCTTTGACGCTCTCGGCTTTGCAGCGCTATACTTCCGGCCATTCCCGGATCCTGTATGGGACAAATCAATCGCTCTCCGAGGAACGTGCGCTTCGGCGTGTTCGAAGCCGATATTGAGGCGGGAGAGCTGCGGAAGCACGGTCTCCGCCTGAAGCTGTCGGAGCAACCCTTCCAAATTTTGACGATGCTGCTGGCAACCCCGGGAGAAATCGTCGCCCGAGATTACCTGCGCGAACGCCTGTGGCCCGGCGACACTTTCGTGGATTTTGATCATGGCCTGAACAACGCGGTAATGCGGTTGCGCGAAGTGCTGGGCGATTCCTCGGACCACCCCCGATTTATCGAAACCATTCCACGCAGAGGCTATCGGTTCATTGCGCCGGTCGAGGTGAAGAAGCCGGCTACCGAAGATCCAGTGGCCCTTCCTGCGCCCCTGGGTGAGCCATTTCCGCAAATAATTGTCGGTAAAGAGTCCAAGGCGCCGGGCACGAGTCTCGTTCGCAGGATGTTCGAGAGGCAAAGCAAGCGATCCTTTGCGCTTTCGCGCATCGCCGCTCTGGCCTTCGCCGTGCTCGCGGGGAGTGCTTTAATTTCCGGTATCACCGTGCATTATGTGCGCGGCGTGAATGCCAGCAAGGGGCGAGCGAACCGCAGCAGCTCGCTGGTGGTCCTGCCCCTGGAAAATCTATCCGGAGAGAGGGATCAAGAATATTTTGCGGATGGAATGACCGACGACCTGATCGCAAATTTGGCGAAGATTCGTTCGTTGCGAGTGATTTCTAGGTCGACGGCGATGGCCTATAAGGGCACGCACAAGCCGCTGCCGCAAATTGCTAATGAGTTGAACGTTGACGCGGTGGTTGAAGGAACCGTGATGCGCGTGGGAAACCGCGTAAGGATCACCGCGGAATTGGTGCAAGTTTCCACTGACCAGCATCTCTGGGCCGATACGTACGAGAGCCCGATTGGTGATGTGCTGGCTCTTCAGAATCGCGTCTCGTCGGCGATTGTCGATCAAATTCGAATCAACCTTACGGAAGAAGATAAAGAGCGCTTGGCCAAAAAGCCTGCGGTTGGCCCGGAAGCATACGAGGATTATCTGAAGGGGCGCTATTACTGGAACAAACGCTCGGGCGAAGGTTTTGTCAAAGCGATTGGATACTTTGAAGAAGCCACACATCGGAATCCGCAATATGCCCTGGCTTATGCGGGACTTGCGGATTGTTACGGCATTATCGGCGCCACGATTTACGGCAGCGTTCCCGCCGCGGAAGCGGCACCGAAGGCGAAAGCGGCTGCGATCCGCGCATTGGAAATTGATCCCACATTGGCCGAAGCGGAGACCTCGCTGGCCACGGCGAAATTCAACTATGACTGGGATTGGATCGGGGCGGCGGAAGGCTTTAAGAAGGCCATTCAACTGGACCCGAGTTACGCCACGGCATACCAACGATATTCGCTGTATCTGATTGCCTTGGGCCGCTTTGAGGATAGTTTCGAACAAATCAAGAAGGCGCGCGACCTTGAACCGCTATCGATCAGCATCAACGCCAGTTTTGGCTGGCGCCTTTATCTCGCGCGCGAGTACGATCGGGCCATCGCGCAATTGCGCGACACTTTGGAAATGGACCCATCGTACGAGTGGGCGCATCTGATTCTTGGCCAGGCTTACGAACAAAAGGGCCAGTACGATTTGGCGATCGGAGAATTTCTAAAAGCTGTTGAACTGTCGCACTCAAGTCCACTGATGTTATCCGCGCTGGCTCATGCTCAGGCGCTTGGTGGCAATCATGCGGAAGCACTGAAGCTTCTGTCCCGGCTTGAGAACATGTCCAAGAAGCAATACGTCTCGCCTTTCTATATAGCGATCGTGTATCTAGGTTTGGGCAAAAACGAAACGGCTATGACCTGGCTCGAGAAAGCTTACGCCGATCGTTCGAACGGACTGGTTTTCCTGAAAGTAGAACCCGAGCTTGATCCACTGCGTTCCAATCCGCGCTTCGTTGCACTGCAGCAAAAACTAAACTTCCCCAATTAGCTCCCGTAGTAGTAACGCTAAGCACGCGTGGCATTTTGTCAGGCCTGTGATTTGACTGCTACCCCAGTTGCGGTTAGAACTGCGCGACTCACGGAGGAATGGTGGCCAAATTTCTGTTTAGCATGCTGGCGGCGAATGAGCTGGGGCAATCGCGCGGACGCTTGCCGATCGTGGGCTCGACAGTCTGCATCGTTGGAGCGAGCGCGGGTAATGGCGAATTTCTTGCCATCTTGGTACCACGCATACGCCGCCACAAGTGCAGGCTCAGAGTCAAGTAAGTGGTCTCCCGTGTCAGCGTGACGCCGCACCAAGGCCGAATTTCCGGAGAATATCTTCCATCAGACACCAACGTGTGAGGCCTGATTGTAGAAGGTTTGCTCCAACAAATGCTGTAAACCAATACCAGTTGTGATTCACCCAGGTCCCCAGCGCCAGCGACACCAGTACAAATGTACCTGCGATGACGCGGATATAACGCTCCATTGTCATTTGCCACCTCGCTCACTCATGTAATAAAGGACCGGAACCGCAACTCTTGAAAGTAAAGTTGACGCTACTTCTCCCGCCATCAATGAGATGGCCAGCCCTTGAAAGATTGGATCGAACAGAATCACTCCTGCGCCCACAACGACTGCTGCCGCAGTTAGCAACATCGGGCGAAATCTCACTGCGCCCGCATCCACGACGGCTTCTTCCAGCGGCATTCCTTGTTCCCGCCGCAACTTAATGAAATCCACTAGGATGATGGAATTCCTGACGATGATCCCGGCGCCTGCGATGAATCCGATCATGGACGTTGCGGTGAAGAACGCGCCCATGGCCGCGTGTGCCGGCAAAATGC
>JBAVNY010000089.1:0-12976 GCA_049691535.1 Candidatus Acidiferrum sp. | reverse complement strand
TCGCTACCGCCCTCGAGAGCGTCGCTCGCTCGCAAATGCCCGCGGCTGTCGATTGGGAAGTGCTCGTCGTAGATAACAATTCCAACGACGAAACTCCCGCAGTCGTCGATGAATACAGCCGCAAATTTCCGGGACGCTTTCGCTATTTTCGCGAGCCGCGCCAGGGCAAATCTTATGCCCTCAATAGCGGGATTCGCGAAGCTCGCGGGGAAATTCTCGCCTTCCTTGACGACGATGTAACCGTCGAACCCGCTTGGCTGCAAACTTTGACCGCTCACCTTCTTTCTGGCGAATGGATTGGTTCCGGTGGACGTATCCGCGCTACCCAAAATGTCGAGCTTCCTCCGTGGCTGGCCCTCGAAGGTCCTCACGGCCTCGGCGGCGTGCTCTGCGGTCTCTTTGATCGTGGCGACGTTCCCAAGGAACTCGATGTCGCTCCGCATGGTTCCAACATGGCTTTCCACCGCAGCGTCTTCGAAAAACATGGTTATTTTCGCACCGATATGGGTCCTAGTCCCGATGGCGACACCCCTCGCCCCAATGAAGACACCGAGTTTGGCCGTCGCCTCATGGCCGCCGGGGAGCATCTTCGCTACGAACCGTTCGCCGTTATCTACCACCCGGTCCTTCCGGAGCGTCTACACAAACAATATTTTCTTAACTGGTGGTTCGATTATGGACGTGCGGTCATTCTTGAACGCGGCGCCCGCCCCGACTTCTTGGGCATCCCCCGCAAATTCCTGAGCATACCCAATATCTTTTTCCGCGCCCACTGCGTGCACAGCCTGGAATGGTGGCTGGAGTCAAACGCACAGCGCCGCTTCTTCAAGAAATGCCAGGTGTGGTTTACCGCCGGTGAAATCTCTCAAACCTATCGACGCCCCGACGGGCGAAAGGTTTCCGCGCAGAGATTGCCTCGGGTTGCACCCGATGAGCCTGCGCCACGCTATTCGCTTGGCACGACGCAACATGGCCACAAACCGTGAGTAACATGCCCACGCAACTCGCTGGCACAAAATCCGCGCCGCCCGCTTCGCCCGCCAAATCTCCGGCGGTCCTCATCATCGCTCCGCCTTGGCCCAGGAGTGGCACCGGTCGCGTCCTGCAGAATCAGATTGACTACTACAAGAGCCGCGGCTACTTCACCGTTTTCATCGGCGTCCCCATGCATTCTTCGTTTACGCAAGACCACCCCGACTGGCCGGAATTGCAAGTGGGCATCAAGGAATTGGGCGCCGATCGCAGTTTCGTGGCTGCCATTGACACCCAGAGATTTACCATCGCCAAATATACCGCGTGGATTCGCCATCTCTTCCGCGGCACTGCTCTCGACTGGATTGTTTTCACCGCGGAATCAGCCCAACTGCCAGACGAGGCGATCCGCCTCATTCACGAACTTCCAGTCGCTCTGGTTCACGTGAATCACGTTTTCACCCTGGGCTTCGCGCGCCGCTTGCTTCGCACTGTCGTTCGTTCAAACGGACGCGTGCCAGTCATACTCGAGACTCACGACATTCAAGCCAACGCGCTCAAGGATCGTGGCGAGATCAACCCTTGGACTCATCGCCACGACACCTTGGATCGCTTGCTCCGCTCCGAAATCGCCCTCCTCAAGAACGTGAGCGTGCTGGTGCACTGCTCGTCCGACGATTTCCAGTTTTTCAAGAAGCGCTTGCCTTACCACCAGCACGTTTTGGTCTTGCCCACAATCGACGAACACTTTATTTCCGCCGTCCACGCCGCCCCTCCCGGCGCTGGCCATCCCACCGATCTCCTATTCGTCGGCCAGGCTACGGACTTCAATCGCGCCGCCATTCAATGGTTTTTCGAACAGGTTTGGCCGCGCATCGCCGATCGCGGTTACGAACTCAAGATTGTTGGTCCCGTCGATAAATCCATTCGCAAAGAACTCCCGGATCTCTACCAAGCCTTCGGCTCTTATTTCGTCGGCTCGGTTACCGAACTTGCCCCTGTCTATCACTCGGCGCGTTGCGTATTTGCTCCGATGGTTTCCGGCACTGGCATTTCCATCAAGACCATCGAGGCCCTCGCTCTCGGCAAGCCCTTCGTCGGCACCTCCAAAGCCTATCGCGGCATGCCCATGGACTACATCGAGAGAGCTGGCCTCCGCCCGTACGACCAGCCACAGGATTTTGCTGATGCTCTCGTCAACGCCCTGGGCGACGAGCACCACGCCGCCGCCGCAAGTCGTGCCGCGTACGAAAAGCTCTTTTCCACCCACGCATCCTTTTCTTCGCGGGATCATGCCGTCAAAATCGCCGTCGCCTCATGACCTGAGTTCCTGTTAGGCTCAGCTATCGATTTAATTTTTCTTAGCCCTACTCTCTACTGCGCTTCAATGGACATTTCCATCATCCTCTGCACCTTCAATCGTTCCGCCAGTCTGCGGAATGCGTTGGAAAGTGCCGCCGCGCAAATTCTCCCCGAATCCGTCCGCTGGGAAGTCCTCGTGGTCGACAACAAGTCCACCGACAGCACCCGTCAGGTGGCTGAGGAGTATTGCCGCAAATATCCGGCTCGCTTCCGCTATGTCTTCGAGCCGCAACAAGGCAAATCCAACGCCCTCAATCGCGGCATCCGTGAAGCCCAAGGACAAATCCTCGCCTTCCTTGACGACGACGTCACTGCCGAACCGGACTGGCTCCAAAATCTGACCGCTCCGCTGCCGCAGCAATCCACCTTGGCCGGCGTCGGTGGCCGTATCGCTCCGCCGCTCAATTTTTCGCCGCCCTCCTGGCTGCTGATGGACGGCCCCTACGAAATGGCTGGCATTCTGGCTCTCTTCGATAAAGGCCGCGTTCCCACTGAACTCACCGAACCTCCGTTTGGCACCAACATGGCGTTTCGTAAACAAATTTTCGAGAAGCACGGGCTCTTCCGTCCAGACCTCGGCCCCTGCCCCGGCTCGGAAATTCGCGGGGAAGACACCGAATTCGGTCGTCGCGTCCTCAAAGCCGGTGAACGCCTCTGGTATGAGCCTTCCGCTGTTGTCCATCACGGCGTTCCAGAATCTCGGCTTCGCAAAGAATATTTTCTCCGCTTTCTCTATGATCACGGTCGTGCTTCCATCCGCGAGAAAGGTCCGCAACCTCCGGTTGGATTTATCCCCAGGTTGTATTTGACCGCTCCTAAAATCCTTTTGAGCGCGCTTTTGTGGCGAACTCTCGCTTGGCTGTTCACCTGGAATTCCGCGGTGCGTTTTCAGCGCAAATGCATGGTCTGGATGAACTGCGGCCAACTCGCCGAAATTTTCCATCTTCTTTCGCAGGGCTCCGCGAACGGCGGCAACCCGCCTGCAGTCATCGCCACCGGCAAAGAGAATCGCGCATGAACGTTTCCGTCATTCTCTGCACCTACAACCGCTGCGAGAGCCTTCGCACCGCTCTCGAAAGCGTGGCCGTCTCTCAATTGCCCAATTCCGTCTCCTGGGAAGTCCTGGTCGTCGACAACAATTCCAAGGACAAAACGCGCGCCGTCGTCGACGAATTCGCGCGCCGCTATCCTGGCCGCTTCCGCTATCTCTTCGAACCGCAGCAAGGCAAGTCTTACGCACTCAATTCCGGCATCCGTGAATCCTCCGGCGAAATTCTCGCCTTCATGGACGACGACGTAGCTGTCGATTCCAACTGGTTGCGCATTCTCACGTCCATTTTTCACGACTCGCAGTGGGCTGGCGCTGGCGGTCGCATTTTGCCCGAGCGTTCTTTCACTCCGCCTGCGTGGCTACCGATGCAAAACAAGTATGCCCTGGCCCCTCTCGCTATCTTTGATATCGGCTCGCAGCCCGGCGAGATGCGCGAAGCCCCCTTCGGCACCAACATGGCTTTTCGTCGGGAAGTGTTCGAGAAGGTGGGCGGTTTCCGCACCGATCTCGGCCCCTGCCCCGGTTCCGAAACTCGCAGCGAAGATACGGAATTTGGCTATCGTGCCTTAGGCGCCGGGCAGCGTCTCTGGTACGAACCCAGCGCTCTCGTTTACCATTCGCTCTCACCTCACCGCCTGCAAGAAAAATATTTTCTCGCTTGGTGGTACGACAAGGCTCGCGCCGATATTCGTGCCTACGGCGTCCCTGCGCATCACAAGTTTCTTGTCGCAGGAATTCCGTTGCGGCTTTTTCGCGGACTCGTAAATTGGACCATACGCTGGATCACCGCCGTCAATCCCGCACAACGTTTTTCCTGCAAAATAAAGGTGTGGATGAAATTTGGAGAAATTTCGGAGTGTTACCGGCTCGCTTCGCGCGTCAATAATCGCCACCAGGAATTCGCGGAGCCGCAAAACGCATCAGAGAGACGCCCCGCTGCGAACTCCGCCAAACATTGACCCGCGCTAAATTGCGCTTTTTACGGATTGCGCTTTCGGATTTGATAGCAGGTTTGTCCGCGACAGTCCCCGCAGTCGCGTCATCAGCGCCGCCAATTTTGGCCGGTCTTCCTGACAGATGGCCGCAAACTTCAGGCCTAGTCCGCTTCCCGACTTGTATTTCACGATCGCGTCGGCTCGCAGCTGACCCTCTTGCACCAGGAAATGCAGATTAACCAGCGCTCCCACAGGTTTAGCGGTGCTCGTCTTCAGGAACAATCCACCCATGCCCATGTCGCGTACTGGCGAAACGTCCGCTCTTCCGTCGCAATTCCAATACACCCACACGCTTTCCGCAGTCTCTACTCGCGAATAGAGCCTTCTCGAAGGCAACGAACCTGTTTGCCATGAATTAACCATACTCAGCTCTTACCTTTCGTTTGTGAGATGGTTCATTACTGAACTGGCGGGGCCGGACAATCGGAAACGGTACTATCAAAGCACGAACAAGGCAAGTGGGGATTCTTCCTTAGATCTATCGAGATTTTTCATACCCTGGCCAACTTGCGTCCCGCTATAACGGTCAAGGGCGAAAGAATTACCACTTAGTGGAACTCTTGCGGGGTATTATCGCCCTGGTTCTGGCACCAAGCTCTATTCGTGAGTCCCTGTAACTTACTCGAATTACATGGTTTAATCTTGTAGCCGATCTGCTTCGCGGGCTCGGCAAACTGGCTCGATACTTGCACCCTCTTTTTCCGCCAGCTACTTGAATAGTGTGTCTCCGAAGCGCTGCCTAGCTCCAACTTAAAATGCCTCCACCAACGGATAATACTCGCGATATTTCGGCAAACCCCGACCTAAATATCGTCTACGGTTCGGCACCCGCCATTAAAGCTCTCAATGCCATGGCCTCCGAAATCGCTCGCACCAATCTTTCAGTCTTAATCCTCGGCGAAAGTGGCACTGGCAAGGACACCTACGCGCGTCTGCTTCACAGCCTTTCCAACACTAACCACGGTTCATTCCGCAAGATCACTTGCACCGTCGCCCCGGATCGTCTCGAATCCTTAATTTCCGAAGCGATGAGAGATTCGGCGGCGCGCCAAGTCCCTGCAACGCTCTATCTCGATAATCTTCAAGAACTGGACCTTGCCGCACAGCGGGCCCTGTTCTCCCGGCTTTCCGATGGCGAGTCGTCGGCTGCTCAACCCGGCGCTTACACCTTCCGTCTGATTTCTTCTTCCACCAGAAGTCTCGACATCGAGGTGGAGACCGGTCGCTTTCGCCACGAACTTTATTTTCGTCTCACCGGCGCCTGTCTGCGACTTCCGCCTCTTCGCGAGCGCAAAGACGACATTGCTTCTCTCTTGCAGCACTTCCTGATAAAACATACCATCAGCCCCAAAACCCGGGTCGCTCCACTCACCAAGAGGACCATCGATACGCTCGTGCAATATCACTGGCCTGGCAATATTCGCGAACTCGAAAATTTCGCTTTGCGACTCATCGCTGTCGGCGACGTCCAGACGGTGCTCCAGGAACTTCGCCTCAATTCCAAACCGAAATCTTTTGTTCCCGAAAACCGTGGCTCATCCTCGCTCAAGACCGTTGCGCGCGCCGCTTCTCGCCAAGCCGAACGTGAGATGATTATGCACGCTCTCGAGCACACTCGCTGGAATCGCAAGCGCGCTGCTCAAGAATTGCAAATCAGTTATAAGTCTCTGCTGTGCAAAATCAAGCAAATTGGGGCCGTCCCGGGGGATCATGAAAACTGAGGAGAGAGGAATTCTTATGCCTTCGCAAATTCGGTTCGTCCTAGCCGCTGTAATATTCGTGTCTCTTGGCTCCTGCTTTAAGCTCGCCGCCCAGTCGCCCGCTTCCAGCCAGAAGCCTAACAGCGCCGCTACCGCTGCTTCTACTACCGCCGCCAACACTCCCGGCGGCGTCGATTATCTCATCGGCCCACAAGATGTCGTCAACATCGACGTTTGGAAAGAGCCCGAAATTACCCGCACCATTCCCGTACGTCCCGACGGAAAAATCTCTTTGCCTCTCCTAAACGATGTCCAGGCCGCTGGCCTCACGGCCATGCAACTCGCTGCCAATATCCGTGAAGGCCTCACCAAGTTTCTCAACGGTCCGCAGGTTACTGTCACCGTCACGCAGATCAACAGCCGCAGGGTCTTTGTCACTGGCGAGGTCGCTCACTCCGGCACTCTCCCCCTGCTTCCTGGCATGACCGCTCTGCAAGCTCTTTCCGCTTCCGGTGGCTTTACGCAGTTTGCTCGCGAAAAGAACATCTACATCCTTCGCACCGAGAACGGCAGACAAGTGAAGCATCCTTACAACTATAAGGACGTCCTCAAAGGCAAAGCCGAGGATATTCCCCTTCTTCCGGGTGATGTAATCGTCGTGCCGTAAGGATGGATGACTTATGACTTTTCGCGCCTCCATCTTCGCTGCTCTCTTGTTCTCCGTTACTCTTTCGTTCGGCGTCTGTGCTTCCCACGCCCAGGAAGAGCCGCAACAACCTCCTCCGGACAATCCCCAACAGCCGCCTCCCGATAATTCTGATCCCTTTCCTGGCGGCCCTCCAAAGCCTGCCGGTTCGGCTTTACCGGCGTTTGGGCTCAATGGCGAAGGCGCACTACAAGACGACTACTCTCCCTTGACCGGTATGCAGAATTCTACCCTCGGCTTCCCGGAGATTCGCCACAGTTACTGGGTGCCTGGCGTGCAGTTCAGCACCAACATTCAGTCCAATCCCAACGGCACCTATGGCGGCGACAGTTGGACCAACACCAACTACTTCGTCGGCAATCTTAGTTTGGTCGAAGCTTGGAGTCACAACATGCTGGCGGTTAACTACTCTGGCGGCGGCTTTCTTTCCAGCGTCGCTGGTCAAGGCTCCGGCTACTATCAGACAATGGCGGCCGCGCAAAATTATCGTACCGAGCGCTGGCTTGTACAGATAGTTGATTCCTTCTCCTACATTCCTCAGAGTGCCTTCGGTTTTGGCGGAGGCACTGGCCTGGGCATTCCCGGCGTGGGCGGTTCGCTGGGCACCACCATTCCCAGCCTCGGAGGCAACTACGTCCCGAATCAAAGCGTATTCGGAGTCGGTCCTTACTACAACAATGTTGCCGCTCTTCAGCTTTCCTACGCCCTTACTCGCCGCGCTTCCATCACCTTATCGGGCTCTTACGGCTTTCTCACTTTTTCCCAACCAGGAAATATCGATTCCAATACCACTGTGGGCAGCATCGGCTACAACTACGTTTTGAGTCGCAATGACACCGTCGGCCTGGTCTATCGCTATAGTGACTATCGTTATCCCGGAAATCCCCAGTCTTATCGCGACCACGTGTTCAGCGTTGCTTATGGCCGCAAAGTCACCGGTCACATCGGCCTGCGCCTTTTTATTGGTCCCGAAATTACCCAGTATCGCGTACCCATTGGCAATACTTCGCGGACCACCGGCTTTTCCGCCACCGCCTCCATGATCTACGGCTTCGAGCACGGCAGCCTTACTCTCGGCTACATCCACGGCTTGTCCTCGGGCAGCGGCGTCCTGATCGGCTCTATTCTCGATCAGGTCAACGCCGGTTTTACCCATCAAATCACCCGCGCCTGGACCGGCGGCCTCAATGTTGGCTACGCCCGCAACAGCCCTCCCTCAGGTACCGCCAACGCTGGGTATCCGGCCTACAACGACGTGTTCTTTACCGCCAATCTCAGTCGTCCCATCGGCCGCTATGTGAATTTTGCTACCGCCTATACTGCTACGCGGACCAATTATTCGGGCTCCGGATGCACTGGCCCAGCATGTGCTGCTCCGGCTAGTACCACCTACAGCGCCTTTACCGTCAATTTGTCCTGGCATCCCCGCCCGTTCATATTGCGGTAGCTTTTGCCCAGGTTGTAACCGGGAAACTCCGTGCGCCGCAGCGCCCGTCCGACCCGAATCGCAGGTACAATAATACTTAGGATAGGACGCGAGACTCGTACTATGTATAAAAGCTTCTTCGGACTCAAAGAGAGCCCTTTCAACGTCAACCCCGATCCTCGCTTCCTGTTCCTCACGAAGCAGATCGAAGAGGCTTTGACCGGCCTCATGTACGGCATTCAGACCCGTAAGGGCTTCATTACTCTTACCGGTGAGGTCGGTACCGGCAAAACCACTCTCATCAATCGCCTCTTGGACTGGCTCCACCACCGTCGCGCCCGTACCGCGTTCCTTTTCAATTCCCGGATGAACACCAGCCAGCTGATCGATTTCATCCTCGCCGAATTCGATATTCCTTGCGAATCCAAATCCAAGAGCCAGCAGCTCATGAAGCTCAACCATTGGCTGCTCGATCGTTATCGCAATGGCGAAACCGTTGTCCTCATCATCGACGAGGCGCAGAACCTTACCTATCCCGTGCTCGAAGAAGTTCGCTTGCTCACCAATCTTGAAACGTCCACCGAAAAACTTCTTCAGATCGTTCTCGCTGGCCAGCCCGAACTCGAAGAAAAACTAAAGCTTCCGCAACTTCGCCAGCTCCGCCAGCGCATTATGCTGCGTTGCCGCACCACGTCTATGTCCAAGGAACAGACTCACGAATACATTGTGGAACGTCTGAAAACCGCGGGCGCCGGACCCGAGCCTATTTTCAGTCCTGCCGCTATGGACACGGTTCATCTTTATTCGATGGGCATTCCCCGCGTCATCAATTTGCTCTGCGAACATTCCCTGGTCAACGCCTTCGTCGATCACCAGCGCCCCATTCAGCCCAAAATTGTCGAAGAAGTTGCCCGCGAATTTCAATTGGACGAAGTCGAACCCATCGCCCCCATCGGCGGCTCCAAAATTGATACCGACGTCTACAATTCCGAGTCCTTCTTGCAAAACTTGGGCGAAGCGCTCTCTCGCTTCCGTGTAGGTCCTCCTACCACCACCCGCGAACGCAAGTAGCGGCAGCTTCTATTTCGCACCATCCTTACCCACTACACGCCCACTACACGTTTGTTCTACCTACTTTATGACCTTGTCCGTAATCCGTTGACTCTTCGAATAATTGGCCAAGAACGTTAGATCTAGGCTGCCTTCTTCCATGATTTAACAAACTCCTTACAAGCTCTCGTTATCCTCTCGTGAGACTATTCGGTGCCCATGCTTTACCTGGCAGGAAGATCCCATGCGGCCCACTTGGAAGCTCCCTCTTACTGTTGCCATCTTCATTCTCTGCATTGCGCCCACGTTCGTCTCTTACGCTTCCTATACCTTCAGGTGGGACGATTCCGACTATCTCTCCACCACCATGGCCGCCAGCAGAGCTTTTTGGTCCGGGCATCGCCACGAGCTCGGCTTAGCCATGCGCGGCTCTCGTCCGCCCATCATGTCTTTCTTGGGTCTTCCTTGGGGACCACTCACGTCTTGGAGTGCCGCGGGTAAGTGCTTCATCAGCCTCGCCGCCTTTAACGCTTTTTTTGTCGTTTGCGCTCTGTTCTTGCTCTTGCGCCTCGGCCTTAAGCCTCTATATCTGATCATCGCGAGCCTCTGCGTATTCGCCGCTTTAGGCCCGTTCCCAGCCGGCGCTGACGCGCATTTCACCGCCACTGCCATGTTGGCGGACTCCCTTTTTGCCTGGATTGCCTTCTCCGCAGTTCTGCTGATCTCCTACGAAGCTGCCACCGAAACCTTTTCCCTCAAGGACTCTCTCCTGCGGGGTCTGTTCTGGAGCCTCATTCTCTGCGCCGGTGCCCTTACAAAAGTTAGTTTTCTATATTTTATTGCCTCGGTGCTGCCTGTGTTGCTTTTCGTCAGATTTCGCAGAGCTGGCCTGCTTAACTTGCTCCTCACCTTCCTCTCGTTCATCGTTTGTTCTCTTCCCGTCATTCTCTACTGGCTCCTGTACGGTCAGAGCGCTCTGAGCTACGGCTTTGCCTCGTCATTCGGTTACACTTCCAAAGTTTTCTATGTCCCGCTCTTCAGATTCTTAGCGGAAACCTTCCGGCAGTCCCCCGGTATGTTGCTTTCCATCGCCTTTACTATCGCCTGTCTCGTATATTTCCTCGCCAAAGAGCACCGCATCGCGCGCACCGCCGATCTCCTTCCGATTCTCATCATGCTTGGCTATGCCGTTATCACTCTCTCCAGCAGCAATCGCGAAATTCGCTTCTTATTTCCCGCGATTATTTCCATGCCCTTCTTAGTGGCCCTCTTGATTTCCCGTCAAACCTTTGCCGTACCCCGCCAGCCCGCGGTGGCCGCGGCGATGTTCGCCTTCCTTTTACTCGTTGTTGCTGCCATTCCTACGCTCCGTCGTGCCAATATCCGCAGCACCGCCTACGGCGAAGCAGTCTTGGCCCAAGCCTCCGCCTCCAACGCCAAGCGTATTATCCTCGCCACCAACAGCTCTACGCTCAATGGTCCTTTGATGAATCTCGCCATTGCTATTTCGCCCGCGCCTCCGCCCATCCAGGCCATTATTCCTCTCGGCTATCGCGCCGCTTCCCGCACTCCCGTCGAAGACGACTTCCGCGACATCAGCCAGTGTGATCTGGTCGTCTTTCAAAGCGCCGATGCCCTCGATTCTTCCTATGTTAATCCCCGCCTTCCTGAATACGAGCTTTTCGCGCGTCAACAATTTGGTGGTGACCCAATTGCCACCGTCAGCGGTCTTCGCTTTTACGCCCTTCCACATAGCCAGCGATAACCTTCCCTTCGTTGCCTCTCACAACATCCTGCCTCTGCTTCCTCAACGAACTCTGACCTTGGTTTGTTATCTTGACTGCAAGTGGTGTTTTCGGACCAACGAATGGAGCGCCAAATCGCCAACTCATCGCACTCCAGCCTCGACGTCGCGATTGCGATCCCGCACTCCACATTAAACGACGTCGATTCGCCTCGCCTTCTCACCATCAACAACTGCATCGTCGCGGCGGCCATGCTCGCCTCCGCCGTCCTAGCCTGGTGGCACATCCGCTCCGTTTCTATCTGGTACGACGAAGCCATCACCATGCTGACCGTCTCCGGCCATGCCATCCCCGATTCCTCTCTGACCATGCAGCAATTTCACCCCTCCGCCAATTTGCTCAAGATTCTCTCCGACCTTTACCACTACGACGTCCACCCCCCGCTCTATTTTTGGACTCTCGCTATCTGGCGCGTGATCTTCGGTGGCTCCCTCGAAGTAGCCCGCGCCCTGTCCACGCTCTTTACTCTCGCTACTCTCGCTCTTTTATATCGTTACGCCATTGCCGTCGAACTTCGCTGGCCTTCGGTTCCTGTCGTCCTCTACGCTCTCTCCGCCGCCGGTCTTCGTTATGCCTACAACGCGCGTCCCTACGCCATGGCCACATTCCTGATCGTCTTGACCCTCTATCTCGCTCACCGTAAATCCTGCTGGACTGGCCTTTGCGCCGCAGCCTGCGTCGCCACTCACTATTTCGCTGCACTCTGCGTCGGCCCCATTGTCGTCATCGAATGTCTTCTCGCTTGGCATCTCGGCCGCCGCCGGGTCTTGATAACGTTCTTCTCCTTCGCCGCTCTCTGCGCACCGCTCACCATCCTGGTCGCCAATCATGTCGGCGCACGCCCCCATCAGTACCCCGGCTTTGGCATCTTCCGTAAGGAACTCCACGAACTCCTTCGTGCCGCCATCAAGGGCGCGATGCCTAGCTCCTCCTTATGGCGTTATTGGTATCTCGCGATCGTGCTGGCGGGTCTCTTCGCTCTGGTCGGTGGCTTCCGCGCCATCGCGCGCAAGCAGTTCACTCTGCCCTTCGCCTACGCCGCGTTTCTCTCTTCGTTCTTGCTGCTGGCCGTTGTCACCAACAAGTCCATTATGCAAATGCCCAACGACTATTACCTTGGCGTCGGCGCTCCATTGCTCGTCCTTCTCATGGCCTACGGCGTAAACGCCGTTCCCTACGCAGCTCCGTTGCTTGCCGCCGCTGTCCTCGTCGGCACCATCACGCAAACTCCGACGCCCATGTTCACTTACCCCGATTACCGCGCCATGATGGCCCACATCCGTTCCGAGTGCGACCATTGCGCCGTTCTTGTCGGCTTCGGTTGGGGAGGTTCGGTTCCCGCCTGCGTTTTGTATGAATCACATGGCCTTGATGTCTATTCTCTTAAATGGCGCGACACTCCCGAAGAAGTCCTGCAACGCATCGGACCCAACCGCACCATCTACCTGATCCCCGCGAACGAACCCCGCACCATCGACATCGAAAAGCAATTCGAACAATCCTTCCTCTCCGAACCCGGCGACGGATATTTCAAGCTCGACCTCGCCCATCCTCTCCCTCACTAGTCTTCGGGCCGCCGCCCCCGGACACCCGCTTGAGCAATGGAGATATTCTCATTTGTACCGGGTGCGGTTCAGCGCTTTACCCAACGAAAAGGAAACTTGCCAATCCACCATCTCGGACTTCGTGTAGAAGTTCGAGTTCATTCCCTTTGCTTTCTGTAAAGAGCAAAGTTTGATTAAACCATTTACGAGGTCGTTCTCTGTGCGTACGCCAATCCTGCATCATCAACAAGGTACGTCCAGGGATAAACGTATGGCGAAGGTACTTATACCAGGCATCATTAGCAGTTATTGTGCGTCCGCAATCAACATACAGAAACTCAATAGCATCTTCACCCCACCTAAAC
>JBAVNY010000088.1:0-10610 GCA_049691535.1 Candidatus Acidiferrum sp. | reverse complement strand
GCCCGGACCGCCGTCAGAACCGTTGGACGCAAAATAAACGCGTTTGTGAGCACTAGGCAACATGTTTCTGCTGCCTTAACCTATTCCACTTGGATGCAGACAGGTTGCCCCGCGCAACCGCCGAGTTCTACGTTTTAGCCTGTGTCGCGCTGCTTCCCAGCCGCCAACTTACCAGCGGCCAAGCCAACAACGCGACCAGGCCTGCCATTACAAAATACCCGTTCACCCGGTAATACGTAGCGGGCTGCCTCAAAAGTTCCAATCCACCTGCTAATAACCCGGTGCACGCTACCACTAAAAACCATCCCAGCACATTGAAACGTGCCACATTCCGTATCCCAAACACCACAAACCACAACAGCGCCAGGTTGGCCGCCAGTTGCCACACGAAATCCACTCCATTTCCCCAGTTCGATATCAGCCCCACCGCCACGCCGAAAAATAGTGTCATTCTCAGCCATCGCACTCGTATTTCTGCTCCCACAAATCCGCCCGCCAACGCCAACACCCCGGTCACCAGCAGTGCCAGAACAATCGTGCCTCCGATCACTGCGGCCGCTGGATACATCGCATCGAACGATCCTCCGAACGACGACGGCAGGCCGCGACGCAGCACCGGCAACTTCGCCGAAAGCACCTCAAGCAACCGCCGAATCCCGATCAACGCCGCTGATCCTCCCACCGCTATCCAGAATGCGTCGCGATAATATTCCGCCGGCATTCCCAGCCAAGTCGGCAGCTGCTCTTCTCCAAACGCCCGCGCCGCGAAGTGCCACGCCAATCCAAACAGCAAAACAAACACGCCAAACAGCAGCGTCCCCACCAGCAGCAATCCCACCCCGGTGATTCCGAAAAATGTGTGCAGCGACACTTCCGTCCGGTAATTCGCCAGTACTCCAGGAATTCCGCGTCCCATCAAAAAGTTCACCGCCGCCGCGGCCAGACCCACCAATCCCCACCGCACCATCTGCCTCCACGGCACTGCCACCGTATGCGCGGACCGGAGTGACTTGAAATAAAACACCAGCACCGCAATAAAGAGTCCCAGCGCCAACAAGCCTTCCGCGATCAACAGCAATGTGCGCGGCAAGTTCTGCTCTTCTTGCGCCCGCACAAAATCCTCGGGAATTTTGATGTACGTCCGGTAATTCGCCGGCTCATCTCCCAATATCTGCAAATCCATCCGCGCATACGCGTGATCCGTCGAATCCTTCGCCTCCCCAGGCTTCACCGGGTCCAGCGGCGCAATTCTCTGCCACGTTAGCGTATGGTCCGTCCGATTGGGCCTCTTATCCGAATTCGACTCCACCAATTTCCATTGGCTCAAATCAATTTCTTTGTCCGTCCTCAAATATGTTCCCGCCAACGTGATGGCATCGTCCTTCGATAGCGAAGCTCCCTTGGCCGCTTCCGGCAGTGTGCGCCGGTACGCATGCAGCCTCCCGTCGGGCCTCAAAATAATTGCGAACTCTTCCGGCTCCGAATCGCGAAAATAACGCACCCTCCACAACGCCCCGGGCACCTGGTCCTTATAAATCTCGTTGATCTGCGACACCAGCATGCGCCGCCGCAAAAATTCATTCGCAATCGGATTGGTCGTGTCCACCAACTGCGCCGTCCTGCGATAACGTGTTGGATCGAATCCGTGCTCACGCATCACCACATCCGCTCGTGCCGCGGTCGCCTTGCCGTCGCTCGCCACGCGCAGGTAATCCCCAATGTGCTCGCTCTTCATCCGCCACGCCAGCAGCCCGCCAATCACCACGCATAGCGCCAGAAATCCAATCGTCCCCGTCTTGAACGCATCGTACCGCCGGCTCGCTACCTGCACTTCCTCCATCTCCGTGTGCCGCGCCAGCTCGATCGCGCCCACCGGTTCCGCGCCATTCAGTAAATCCTGCACATCCTCAAAATGCCCGCGCCGCAAATAAGAAATCCCCGCAAACGTCAAAGGTGCCAGCGCCGCCAGCCCCACCACGATCCCCGAAATTTTGAAATACAGATTGTCCGACCGGATCAGCAGCAGCCCCACCAACGAGGCATCCACCGTGTAGTGCCACGTCAGCGTCGCCAGAATTCCCCAGCGCAGCATCACCAGTCCCGCCACAATTCCAATCAGCCCAACTTCGATTCCGCGAATGTATCCAGGCTCTTGCGGATACGCGCTATGCAGAAAGCTCCAGAAAAACGCCGGCAGAATCACCGCCAGCACGCGCGAACCCGTAAATTTCCTCAAGAAGGGAATCGCGAACAAGCGAAACGTAAACTCCTCGCTCGTCGCCGCCATCACTCCGATCGCCACTCCCGCAATCCACGGGAACGATGTGTTCACCGCATCTGAATAATTCAAGTCTTGGGGCGCCCACACTCCAAACTTGCTCCCAACCATGTAGAACGCCACGATGAATCCGATGTGCGCGGCAGCCAGCGACAGTCCCACCAGCGCCGAGCAGAAAAATTCCTTCGACCGCACGCCCCGCGCCGTGAACGCCTTATATAGCCTCAGCCGTTCCGGCTGCGCCTCCCGGTACAACGGCTCCCCGGCCGGCAGCGCGATTGTCACCATGAGTCCCGTTCCCAGCGCTCCCAACAATATCTTCGCCAGCGTCAGTGTCACGAAACTTGCGTACGTCACATGCGTATCGTATTCCGCGCGAAACGTGTCCCACTGGTTCATCTGCATCAGCGCAAACAGCACCGCCACCACCAGCCCAATTTTTATTGGCCAGCCCCACGTCGTCTTCCCTTGTCGCGTAAGTGAAATTCCCAGCCACAGCGCCCCACCAATCAAAAATCCGTAGGGAATCACCGCAATCTGGTTGTAGAAAATATTTGTCGACCGTAGCCGTTGATAATCCCGCGTCCACGCCTCCGGCACCTGCAAGAACTCCTGCGTGCCGCCGATTCGGTCGCCCTGCAGCCCCACTTCCAGCCGGTACGGCGCCTCCTTCGCTCTGAATGCTTTGCGTTCCCACGTGAACGACCAGTCCACGCGGTTCGGCCGCGCCATGGAATTCGCCTCTTCCGGCAAAAAGTCCCACCGGCTCAGGTCCGTCCCCAATTTTTCAACCAGGAATTTTTCCGCCGTCGTCAGCGCTTCGTCGCGTTCCAACGACTTCGCGGGCTTGGTCTCATCAATGGTGTGCTCATACGCCACCACCTGCCCCGCCGGGCTCACTCGCACCTTGTATTCCTCTTTTTGCTCCGGCCGGAAGAACCGCACTTCCCAAAACCAGATGTGCAGTTCGCTGGACATCAGCTCATTGGCCTTTTTCAGCCCCAGCTCGCGCTCCAGATACGTCTTCCCGTTTTCATCCACATCGAAAACAATCGTCGATTGATACCCGCTGACGTTCTCCCCCAATCCCTCCACAAAATCCTTAGCGCGCTTCTGCGCCTCAGGCCGCGAAATCTTGAAATCGACGGAAGCCTCGGGAAACGCCTGGAAAAAGTACCGGTGCGCAAACAACGCGCCAACAATGCCGAAAATAATCCATAGCAGCAGCGTTCGCTTGTCGCTTCCTGTCAATCGCTCTTCCGCCAAGGAATCCTCCGCTCGACCAGCCCGACCGCCCACTCTAGCGGTACGCAGGCCCGCCGCGCAAGTTTCACGAAAAGCGGCGCTTATCCGCAAATGATATAAAGGATAGGAATGCCCGTCAGCTTAGATACCGAAGTTCGCATGATCAAAGGTGTAGGGCCGCAGCGCGCCGAACTCCTCGCCAAGCGCGGCATCTACACTCTCGACGATCTCCTCAACTATCTTCCGTTTCGCTACGAAGATCGCCTCCACTTCTCCAGGATCAAAGATATTCAGCCAAATAATGTCTACACCATTCGCGCCCGTGTCATGAGCGGCCAGGCCGTTCGCGGCATGTACGGCCGCAACGCCATCTACCACCTGCTCGTTCAAGACGATTCCGGCTCGCTGCCCTGCAAGTTTTTTCACGGTGGCTATCTCGAAGGGCGTCTCACTCCTGGCCAGGAAGTCATTCTTCACGGCAAAGTCGAAATCGATAAGCTGCGTCCCGCGCGTCGCGAAATGGTCAATCCGCAAGTGGAAGTCCTCAGCGCCCAGGGACTCGACTCCACCGAAGTGGGCCGCATCGTTCCCATCTACGAAGCTGTCGGCACTTTTGGCAGCCGTCAGATTCGCCGCGCCATCTACGCCACTCTTCAGGATCTCGACTCCACCATTCCCGATGTTCTCCCCAATCCGCTTCGCGAAAAGCTTCACTATCCCTCCCGTCGCGACGCCGTTATCCAGACGCATTTTCCTCCCGCCGGTGAATCACTCGAAGCTCTCAACCTTTTCCGCTCGCCCGCCCAGCAGCGCCTCATTTTCGAAGAGTTTTTTCTTTATCAACTCAGCCTAGCTCTCAATCGCATCGCCACCCGCAAAGCCGATGCCATCGCCTTCCATGTCCGCGAAGACAAAGTCCGCGTTGCCCTCAAGCGCATTCTTCCCTTCAAACCAACCACCGCCCAGAAACGCGTCCTCGCTGAAATTGCCGCCGACCTCGAGAAATCACTCCCCATGAATCGCCTGCTCCAGGGCGATGTCGGTAGCGGCAAAACTATCGTGGCCCTGCAAGCCGCCGTCATCGCCATCGAAAATGGTTGTCAGGCAGCCTTGATGGCTCCCACCGAAATTCTCGCCGTCCAGCATTTCCTCTCCGCGCGCCGCCTCCTCGCCTCCGGCGGCTATCATGTCGAACTCCTCATCAGCGGCCTCAAACCCGCTGAAAAAGCTGCCGCTCGCGAACGCATCCGCTCCGGCGAAGCGCAACTCGTCATCGGCACGCACGCCTTGATCGAAGACGACATCGAATTTCATCGCCTGGGCTTTGTCGCCGTCGATGAACAGCACCGCTTCGGTGTCCTGCAACGCAAACGCCTGATGGACAAAGCTGCCCGGCACGGTCATTCGCCTCATGTCCTCGTTCTCACCGCCACTCCCATTCCGCGCACCCTCTCGCTCACTCTCTACGGCGATCTCGAAGTTTCCGTCCTCGACGAATTACCTCCCGGCCGCACTCCCATCGAGACCCGCATGACCACGCAGTCGCATCTCTCCGGAGTCTGGGAATTTCTGCGCCGCGAAGTCCAGGCCAGCCATCAGGCCTACATCGTTTATCCCGTCATTGAGGAATCCAAGCTCGAACTCAAAGCCGCCATGGAGGAGTACGAGCGCCTCTCCAAATCCGTTTTTCCGAAACTGAAAGTTGGTCTACTTCACGGCCGCCTCTCCAGCGAAGAAAAAGACGATGTGATGCAGCGGTTCCGCCGCAACGAAGTGCAAATCCTCGTCGCCACCACCGTCATCGAAGTTGGCGTCGACGTCCCCAACGCCACCGTGATGGTCATCGAACATGCCGAGCGTTTTGGTCTCGCCCAGCTTCACCAACTCCGTGGACGCATCGGCCGTGGCGCGCAAAAATCCACCTGCATCCTGGTTTCTCCCGCGCGCCTCACCGATGAAGCTCGCGCTCGCCTCGAAACCATGGTTCGCACCTCCAACGGTTTCGAAATTGCCGAGACCGACCTGCAACTTCGCGGTCCCGGCGAATTCTTTGGCACCCGCCAATCCGGCGAACTCGGCTTCCACGTTGCCAATCCACTACGCGATCGCGCACTCCTCGAACTCGCCCGCAGAGAGGCCTTTGCCATTGCCGGCGATCCCGCGCAGAAAGATTCTCTGCAGCGCATCCTTCGCCTGCTCCCCGCAGAATGGCAACGCCGCTATCATCTCGCTCACATCGGTTGATGTACTCTCGATACCATGCGCGTCATCGCCGGAACATTTCGCAGTCGTCAACTCAAAACCCTCAAGGGCGACGCCCTGCGACCCACCAGTGATCGTTTGCGCGAAACTTTATTCAACGTCCTCGCCGACCGCGTTCCCGATTCTCGCTTCCTCGACCTCTTCGCCGGCACCGGAGCAGTCGGCATCGAAGCGCTCAGTCGTGGCGCGCGCGAAGCGGTCTTCATCGAAAATCACCCGCCCGCTGCCGCTCTCATCCGTAAAAATCTTGCCTCCCTGCAAATTCAATCCGGCGCCCGCGTTCTCCCACTCGACGTCCTGCGTGGCCTCGAAAAACTTGCTGCCGAACCGGCCTCCGCAACAACACAGTTCGATCTCGTTTATCTCGATCCGCCTTACGCCGCCGCGGAAGATTATCGCCGTGTCCTCTCCTTCCTCGGCTCCGCGAAATTTCTTTCCCCAACCAGCATCGTCATCGCCGAACACCGCTACACCTTCGACTTGCCGGAAATTGTCGGCAGCCTCCAGCGCGTCCGCATCCTTCGCCAAGGCGATGCCAGCCTTACTTTCTATCGCCTGATTTCCACCGTCGCCCCCGGCTAATCGCTAAACCCCGGTAAACCCCTCGCCGCCCATCGTCATCTATCTTCCTTCGGGCCATTCTGCGGCTCCCCGATCTCGCGCGCAGCCTCCGCCCGCCCACGTTATAATCGGAGTTACATGTCTCTGGACCTGCAAGAAAATTCTCTCAATCTGCTAGGCTCAACCGAACCGGAAAAGCCGCAGACCGCTGTCGCCCAACAGCCAATCGATCCCTTCGATCTGCTGGGCCAGTCCGAAGCACACCACGTTTCTATTCTTCTTCCCGGTCACGTCGAACCCAAATTCAATATCGCCTGGAACAGCTTCCACCAGAATTTTCTCAGCGGCATCCCAGTCTTCTTCCAGCGCGAACATCTATCCAACAATTCTTCGAAACCCCAGGTGTTCCGCGATTGCCGAGTGGAACCACGCTTTCCGCGCCGCGCTGTTGCCGCCGCAACTCTCGTCTATGCCGCCATCCTGATTTTTCCCTGGCCCGAACTGCCCGCCGCTTCACGCCGTAACACCTCCTTCGACAATGCCGAAGTCACCTGGTCCGGCCCGATTCAAGATCTCCCGCTCCTTCACGCCTCCCGCGAACGCGCCAAGTCCCCCGCCTCCAAGGAACCAGAAAAGCCTGCAGCTCCTGAAAACGCCGAAGCCTTCCATCCTCGCCAGCGCATCTACACCGACGCTCCCAGCCCCACGCATCCTCGACAGACTCTCGTCAATCCTGCTGCTCCTCCCGCCGCGCCAAAATTTCTGCCCGACATGCCCAACATTGTCGAACTCGCCTCCTCCGCAGCTCCTGCTCGTCCGCGCATCGAAATCAGCGAAAAAACTCTAGCCACTCTTCGCCCGCGCAAATCCAAATCCGTTCCTGCATCCACCGACCCGACTCCGCTCGATCTTCCAAATCTCGAACAGCGCCCTGCGGAACTTAGCATCGTAACAACGACCAACGGTCCTGCCCGTCCAAAATTAGAAATCAATGCTGGCTCCGCGCCGCGTCTCGCCGAACGCAAACAAACCGGCGAATCCGCGCCTGAACCCGATGTTGCCTCGGCGTCTTCGAACGCTGGCAATGGCGCCCCTTCCACGCTCATCGCGCTTTCTGCCACACCCGGCCCTGCAGCTCCGGTCGTTCCCGTTCCTCAAGGAAATTTGTCAGCGCGCGTCGCAATCTCTCCCGAAGGTAAGCCCGGCGCGACGGGCAACTCCTCCCCAATACCAAGCGGCGGTGCCGGTGCCGCAAACAACGGCGCAGCCGGGGCGGGGAAGGGTCCCGTTTCCATCAGTATCAGCGGAGGCGCGCCCAAGCCCAACGCCTCCGTCTCCGGTCTCGGCGGTTCCGGTAAGCTCAGCTTGCCCAGTTCCTCCGCCACTCTAAAGCGTCCCGATCGCACCTCCGCCTCAGAAGATCCTCCGGAGCGCACCGGTCCCCCAAATTTCGCCGCGCTTCCTCCCGGCTCCAAGCCCGAGCAGATTTTTTCTTCGCGCCGCGTCTACACCATGAACGTCAACATGCCGAATCTCAACAGCGCCACCGGCAGTTGGATAATCCATTTTTCTGAATTGCATTTAGCAGGAACCGTCCGCCGCACCGGTGAACTCAGCGCCCCGGCTCCTCTTCGCAAGGTCGACCCGAAATATCCACAGAATCTCATCGCCAATCACGTCGAAGGCGAAGTCACTCTCTACGCCGTCATCCGCCGTGATGGCACCGTCGATAGCATTCAGCTCGTTCGCGGCATCGACACCGAGCTCGACGCCAACTCCATCTCCGCCTTCAGCGAATGGAAATTCGAGCCCGCCACCAAAGAAGGCCAGCCCATCGACCTGGAAGCCATAATCCACATCCCCTTCCACGCCCCCGATCGCCACTAGACCTCATGCAAAAATGATCTGGGAAAGATTTGTAGGGACCCTCTTCCAAAGCCGGGTGCCCCATACGCCGTAGTTGCGTATGGGGACTTTGTCTTTCTCTCCCCTTGCTCCGCTTTCGTCAGGGAACGGCTTTCAGGCGTGCCAATAAAATATGTCGGAAGATGGGGCTTCACAACAACCCGCCCACTCTTCTCCGCGAATCTCCGCGCCCTCTGCGTCTCTGCGTTATCTTTTCTTCCTCGCCATTTTCTTTCTCTTCATCTTCACTCTCGACAAAGCCCCCGAACTCCGCACCGATCGAGGAATTGTCTTTTAATCCGCAACCTAACTCGCCTGCCCCTGCGCCCTCTCAAAACTGCTCTCATACAATTTCACCAACGCACACAACGTAAAATTCACTGGCGTCGCCACTCCCAATTCCGCCCCCACCTTCGCCACATACCCATTCAACGAATCAATCTCCGTCTTCTTCCCCCGCGCCATATCCTGCGCCGTCGACGACCGCGTCCCCTTCATCTGCTCCGCTATCCGAAACGCTCCCGCCAGCGCCACTTTCGGATCTTCCAGTCCCGGTGGCCGTATCCCTTTTTTCTGCGCCACCGCCAGCACTTCGTAAACCACCGCCTCCACCACTCGCTTCGCATCTTCGCCCGCAATAATATCGCCGTACGTCGCCCGCCCCAGTCCCGACACCGCATTCAACGCGCAATTCCACACCAGCTTGGTCCACAACTCTCCCTGAATATTTTCGGAAATGCGGCAGGGCACTTTGGCTCGTTCGAATAGATTCGCCAAGAACCGCGTGTGGTCATTTTCCGGACCAATCACCAAATCCCCGCGCCCTAAATGTTTCACCTGCCCCGGTGCGGGCATTGCCGCCGCCACATACACCACCGCCGGTAACGCCTCAATTCCCGAAGCCGCGTAAATCTCCTCTGCGTTGTTCACTCCATTCTGCAAACTCACCACGATCGCGTGCGGCGCCAAATATTTTCGCAATTCTTTCGACACCGCCGCCGTGTCCGTCGACTTCACGCAAAACAACACAACATCCGCGCCCGCCACTGCGCTCAACTCCTCAGAAACTTCCGGATGCACCGTCTCCCGAAACTGCACGGTGTCCAGCAACAGTCCCGACGCCTTCACCGCCTCCACAAACGCCCGCCGCCCGATCATCACCACCGGAGCGCCAGCCCGCGCCAGCATTCCGCCAAAATATCCGCCCACCGCTCCCGCGCCCACCACCGCCACTTTCGGCCATTTCGTCGCGTCGCTCATTGCGAGATCACCCGAATCACTTTCCCAATCTCTTCCGCCGTGTTGTACAAATGCGTCGACACGCGAATATTCCCTTCGCGCAAGCTCGCCATCAGTTTTTCGCTTTTCATCCGCTGATGCAGCTCCCGCGTCTCTTCCAAACTTTTCGCAGCAAAGCATCCATACGGCCCGCGCCGCTCCATCTCCCCAGGACTCGTCCTGACACACCGATCCGCCGGCAGCCCTTCGAGAAGTTGTCCAATCAATCGTTGATTGTGTGCCGCCACCGTCTCCACTCCCACTTCGCGCAAGAATTTCAACGATGCGTCCCACCCCGCCAGATTAAAATAACTCGCCGTCTCCGAAGTGTCCCAACCGCGCGCGCCTTGCTCTGCCTTCGGATTCTCAAATATCAGATCGCCGTAATGCGCCAGTCCTGCAATCCCCTGCCAGTAAAATGGACTCGGCCGGAAGCTCGCCATCGTTTCTCCACGCGCCCAGAAAAATCCCGTTCCATACGGCCCCAGCAGCCACTTGTATCCCGAACAGGTAATAAAATCCGCGCCTAGCGTCTCCACATTCATCGGAATTCCGCCGCACGATTGGCTGACATCCAGCGCCAGCAAACATCCTTGCGCCCGGCACGCTGCTCCCAACTTCGCCGTGTCCAGCATCGATCCATCGTCGAATCGCACCATACTTACCGAAACCACGCGCGTCTGTGGCGTCAACGCCTCAATAAAATCTTCCGCAGCAATCCATTGCCCTCGCGGCGCAATCACCCGCAACGCCACGCCCTCCCGCGCCTCCATCGGTCTCCACGTCGTGTATTGCACCGGAAATTCCCGATGTGCCGTCAGTACTTCGTCTCCCGCTTTCCAGTTCAATCCCAACGCCAACGCCATCAGTCCCGCGCTCGCCCCAGTCGTCAACGCGATCTCTTGTGGCCGCGCCCCGATAATCTCCGCCAGCGAAGCTCGCACTCGCGCCGGAATTCTGCGTTCCTGTCCATCCGTCATCGTATAGGGATATTTCTTCCACTCCAGCGACGCCTGCACCGCTTCCAGCGCCATCCGCGGCATTGGCGCGTGCCCAGCGGCATTCAGGTACACCGTGTCCC
>JBAVNY010000087.1:0-6526 GCA_049691535.1 Candidatus Acidiferrum sp. | reverse complement strand
CTCGAAGGGCCGCAGCTCGACCATATCGGCCTGCTGGTCGACTTCACTCAACTCAAGCAAGTCTTGCGCGGTATCATCAAGCGACTCGACCACCAGTTCATCAACGATCTCGAGCCATTCACCACCGTCAATCCCTCGGCTGAAAATATGGCCAAGTATTTTTACGATGAAGTTACCAGTCAGCTCACCGGCCTGCCGCCCGGCGCTCATGTCACTCATATCGTGATCTGGGAAACTGATACGGCCAGTGCCCGATACAGTCCGCGCAGTGAGAGGTAACGACATGAATCGTTCCATCTACATCATCTTTATCCCCGCTCTCTTGATAGCTGCGGGCTACATCGTCGTTCTTCGCATGATGGGCATTTCCCCCGGCTACCCCCGCCTGATCGGTGCGATGGTCCTGTTTTTTGGCGGAATTTATTGGCTGTCGAAACGCACAGCGAAAAAAGAGAAAGCGGCTGCTGCAGAAACGCACTCTCCCAATACGTAGGGCCCCATGTTTATCACCGAGATTTTTAAATCCATTCAAGGCGAAGGAACCCGCGCCGGCCTTCCCTGCATCTTCGTCCGTCTCACCGGATGCAATTTGCGCTGTACCTGGTGCGACACCGCCTATGCCTTCCACGGTGGTCAAGCGATGAGCGTTTCCGATGTGCTCGAGCGTGTCGAAGCACTGAATCGCCTGGCCGATGGTTCACCCGCTGGCGTGCCTCTGGTCGAATTAACGGGCGGCGAGCCGCTTTTGCAGGAAGAGATTTATTTGCTGGCCGAAAAGCTTCTCGCCGCCGGCTTTACCGTAATGATCGAAACCAGCGGTGAGCGCTTTATCGGTCGTCTGCCCAAGCAGGTCATCAAAATTATCGACGTAAAGTGTCCCGACTCCGGCGAAGCCGATACCTTCAACCTCGACAATCTTCAAGAGCTCGGCGAACACGACGAAGTCAAATTCGTCGTCTCTAGTCGCAAAGATTATGAGTTCGCGCGCGATTTTTCGCGACAGCACCGCTTGGCCGAACGCGTCAAGCAGGTCCTGATTTCCCCGGTCAACGATGATCTGCACGGAAAATGGACCGGCCTGCAACCGCGCCTACTCGTAGAATGGATGCTCGAAGACGGCGTGCCAGCCAGGCTCGGTCTTCAACTACACAAAATTGTCTGGGACCCAGCGATGCGCGGTGTCTAGCACCATGAGCCGCAGCCACAATTCGAACCAATTACTTCAGGGGATTTGATTTAATGGCGAAAATTGAAGCTGTCGTATTGCTCAGTGGAGGCATGGATTCCTGTGTCTGCGCCGCCATCGCGTGCCAAAGGCATGGAGCCGGCCATGTCGCCCTACTCCACGCCAGTTACGGCCAGCGCACGGAATCCCGCGAACAGCGCGCCTTCCGCAAAATTGCCGACTACCTGCGAGTGCCCACGCGCCTGATGGTCAAACTCGACCATTTTCGCGCCATCGGCGGCTCAGCACTCACCGATACAAATATCGGTGTCCCGGAAAACGAACTCAACGCCCCCGGCCCACATGGCAGCTCCATACCCGTTACTTACGTTCCTTTTCGTAACGCTCACTTCCTTAGCGTCGCCGTCAGTTGGGCCGAAGCCATCGACGCTCATGAAATCTACATTGGCGCCGTCGCCGAAGACAGCTCCGGCTATCCAGACTGTCGCCCCGAATACTACCGTGTGTTTCAGGAACTCATTCGCGTCGGCACTCGGCCCGAAACCAAGATCGACCTCGTCACGCCCGTGATTCAAATGAAAAAAAGCGAGATCATCCACCGGGGCAGGGAATTAGGCGCCCCATTACATCTGACTTGGTCCTGTTATCAAGGCGAAGACCTCGCCTGTGGCACCTGCGACAGTTGCCTCCTGCGTCTGCGTGCCTTTGCCGAAGCGCGCGACGCCGACCCGATACCGTACCAACTCCGGTCCGCGCATTCTCGTTAACAAATTCCCGCTGCCCATTGGATTCCGGCAAAGATGAGCGATAATGGGTCTGTACCAGCCAGCGGACCAGGGCTGGGGCTCCTCACGACAAAAAAGGAGATTGGAGCATGCCGAAAGTGTTGAAGTCGTACGCGCTCGCCGCGATGCTGATTGTAGCGCTCGCTAGTTTCTTTGCACCGCGGGCCGCTGCACAGAATGATGGAAAGCTCGAAGGAACGATTATCGATTTTGATGGGAAGCCGTGGGCCAATCTGGATGTCACGATCAAGAGTGACATGGGCGCAGTTCAACAATCGAAAACGGACGCAAATGGGAAATTTATTTTCCCTAATTTGAAACCAGGAAAGTACACCTTCACCGTCAAGCCTCCTCAGATGCAGCAACCCTTCGATATTCCAACCCAGGTGGCCGCGGGTGGCGGGACGCCTCCCATCAATTTGAACTTCAAGGAAATTCTCGAGAAGCAGAATCCCGAAGCAGCCGCCAAATATAAACAGCAGCAAGAACAGCAGCAGAAGTTCACCGGCATGAAGGAACACTTCACCAAAGGTGTCGGATTCCTCGATCAGGAACGCGCCGCCAAGGCGGAACTTTCCAAGGCGCCCGCCGACCAGAAAGATGCCGCTAAGCAAAAAGTCGCCGACCTTGGTAATCAGGCCATAACAGAATTCCAGGAAGCGCAAAAAGCCGCTCCGGAAAAAGATCCCAACGTCCATTTGTTCTGGGCGCGCATGGGTGAAGCCTACGACCTCGCGGGCCGCAATGATGAGGCCATCAACGCCTACCAACAGGCCGTTGCAGCTAAGCCCGACAATGCCAGCTACTACAACAATCTTGGCAATGTCTTGGGTCGCACTGGCAAAATCGAGGAAGCCAAAGCTGCCTACAGCAAGAGCGCGGAACTCGATCCAGCGAATGCTGCTCTCGCCTGGCGCAATTTCGGTATCAGCCTTTATCAAGCGGGCCGTATGACCGAAGCTGTTGAACCGTTGCAGAAGTCTGCTTCCATCGATCCCAAAAATGCCCAAACCTTTTATTTGCTGGGCGCTTGCCTCGTAGCCTCGGCCGATTACAAGCAAGTTGGCGACAAGATGCAAGTGACTCTGAAACCGGGCACCGTCGAAGCCTATCAGAAGGCCATCGATCTCGATCCCAACGGTCCGTGGGGCACCCAAGCAAAACAAGGACTCGAGCAGGTTCAGCAGCTCACTGGCGGTATCGATATGAAGACCGGCAGCACCAAGAAGAAAAAGCCATAAACCGCATCAAGTTACACGACAAACTCAACCGGCCTGTAGTCTCGGGCCGGTTTTGTTTTTTGAACCTTCGCTAACTGTGCGTCAGTGTGCCGGTGATCTTGGTGCGCCGCAGTGCCCAGCTAAACACTGCAATCGAGGCGGGCAGCGCAACTGCTCCGAATCCAACAAGAACCAAAAGTGGCCGACCGACTCCCACCACGCTCGCTCCATCCAGCAACGCTCTGCGCATTGCATCCAAAGCGTACATTACCGGATTCACTTTTGCGATTACTTGCAGGCCGTGCGGAAGAATATCCACGGGGAACAGCATCCCGCCGATCACGCTGGACAGTCCGAGAATCATCCACTTCAGGGGATTCCCCCGCTTGAACAACAGCAAATGCGCCGCCGATAAAATTCCCAAAGCCGAAAACGCCAGCAGCGTCGCCAGCAACACGACTACCACCGATAGCCAGTTCGCACTGCCCAGCGGGAAGCCAAACAAAATCGCGCCCCATGCGATATACACCGCGATGCGCATCGTCGTCGCTACAAACGGGTACATCGCGGAACCCGCCAGAATCAGCGACAGCGGTATTTGCGATACCAGCAAAGGCTCCAGCGTGCGCGTATCCCGAGCCTCCAACAGGCTGCGGTCAAACGTATCCATCGCCTCATTCAAATAGTCGAAAAAGATGAAGCCCACCAGGGAATACGTGAAGTAACTTCTTCCTTGCGGCAGCGCTTCTCGCAATTCCGGCGAATCCACGAAACGCGCCACGTAGTAAAGCATGGTCGCGCCCAGGAGTGCCTGGATAATCTCGAACACGAATGGACTGCGATACGTAGCCGCTATCCGCAGATCACGCACAAAAAATAGGAAAAAATCGCGAAGCGCTCTCCTCACGCCGGATGTGCCTCCGCGGAAAACGACACGTTCCGCCCCGTTACCCGCAGAAATACTTCTTCCAGAGACGCGCAACCATAAGTTTTCTGAAGCGCTGCCGGCGGATCGATCGCCAATACTTTCCCATCGTGCAGAATCGCTACACGATCCGCGAGGAACTCAATTTCCGGAAGCGTATGTGACGCGAACAAAACGCTAGCGCGGCGTTGCGCCAGCACTTCGGACTTCAGAAAGTGTCGGAACTCGGCAGCCGCAATCGCATCCAGACTCCGCGTCGGTTCATCCAGCAGCAACACGGTGGGCTCATGCAACAGCGCGCGTAGCAGGCTCAGACGTTGCACAGTTCCCGAAGAAAGCGTGCGCACCTGCCGGTCGATTACGCCTTCCAGTTCGAATCGCTCCGCAAATTTCTGTATTTTGCCTTCTAGATCCGCGCCCTCTAGGTGGTTCAGTCGTCCGAAGAATCTTAGGTTTTCTCGTCCGCTCAAACGTGCATAAAATCCCAAGTCGCTCCCGGCGTGGTATCCCAAATTCCTTCGCACCGCCGCAGGTTCCTTCTCCGTGTCGTGACCGGCAAGCAACGCATGCCCTTTTGTCGGCACCAGCAGCGTCGCCAGAATCCGCAGCAGTGTAGTTTTTCCTGCCCCGTTAGCGCCCAACAGCGCAACCGCCTCGCCCGGCCGCACTTCAAACGAAATTCCACGCAGCGCTGCAAACGTCGGCCGCGCGAACGGCTGAAGAAAGGCCCGCCAGCCTCCTTGCGTAGGAGGAAACCATTTTTCCAGAGATTCGACTCTGATCGCCGCTTCAGACACTCTCGAATTTATAACGTGTCTGCACCCGGAAAACAATCGGCCTCAGCGTCGCTCCCGCTGCATAGCGGATATCAGCAAACCCCGGTAAGATATTCACGACGTCCAAATGGCGGTCGTGCCCGGCCTCGTCAAACATCCTCTCTGGAGCTTTTGCATGGTGGCATTTACAAATCGCGTCGTTGCCCCTCCCCATGTGCTCGTGCGACATCTCGACGGCGAGGCGGTTCTCCTCAATCTCGAGACCGAGCGCTATTTTGGCCTGGATGCTACTGGCTCACGCATGTGGGAACTCGTCACCACTTCTCCCAACATCGACGATGCCTACACCAAGCTTTCACACGAATTCGATGTGCAACCAGAATTGCTTCGTCAGCACTTGGTCGATCTTGTCAAACAACTCGTCGACAACGGACTCCTGACCGTTTCCTCCAACGATGTGGGAACAATTCCAGCGATATAGGGCGCTGGACCCAAACGCCCGGAGACTCTTCCGCAGCGCCGCCCTGCTCCTGCCCATGATCCGCGCCTCCCTTCGATTCCGTGGCTACAAAAAAACGCAGCAATGGTTGCAGTCGCGTCTCGGCCAGAACGCACCGTCCGTTTCATCCGTTTCGCAGTCAGATCAATCTCTTTCCATGACATGCCGCATGGTGCACTCTGCCGCGCATTACGGCCCCATTCGTCCCACCTGTTTGGAAGAATCCTTGGCCCTCTGGTATCTGTTAGGCGAACAGGGCATCAACCCTCAACTCCGCATTGGTGTCCGCAAAACGGACGGCAAATTTGAAGCACACGCTTGGGTCGAATACCAAGGCCAGACTCTCAACCAATCCAACGAAGTTCACAAACACTACGCCGCATTCGATAGCGATCTCGTGGAACCTCCGGCAGGCTCGCCATGAGCGGTTTCTTCGGCATCATCCGCCACGATGGTACTTCCACACCCGACAACGTTCTCCAAAAAATCGCGCAGCAACTAAACACCCGCGGCCCAGACGACACCAACATTTGGCAGCACAATGGCGTAAGCACCTGCTTCGCTCTGATGCAAACCGATCCCACTCGCCAAGAGCGCCAACAGCCAGTGGCTCTTGACGATCGCTATTGGTTGCTTGGCGATGTACGCCTCGATGCACGCGCAGAACTCCGCGAACTTCTCGCAAAATCCGGCGAGCACCTCGCGCCCGAAGCCACCGATGAAGAACTCCTCCTGCACGCTTGGCGCTGTTTCGGCGAAGCCATGTTGCCAGCGCTCCTTGGCGATTTTGCCTTCGCTCTCTGGGACACCTACGAAAAAAAGCTGTGCTGTGCCCGCCACTTCATCGGCGCCCGTCCATTTTTCTATTCGCAATTTTCCGACGGCTTCTGCTTTGGCAACACCCTGCAAACCTTTCGCGCCGTCCCAGAAATTTCTCACCAGCTCGACGAACACTTCATAGGCGACTGCCTCCTGGCAGGTTGGTGCGCCGACCCCGCTCGCACTGTTTATAGCCACATACATCGCCTGCCCGCCGCCCACATCCTCACATTTCAAAACAACCACATCGAAGTCCGTCGCTTCTTGACTCTGCCCATCGAAGCGCCTTTGCAACTCACCGACTCCGACCTCATCG
>JBAVNY010000086.1:0-7189 GCA_049691535.1 Candidatus Acidiferrum sp. | reverse complement strand
GCTTCCTCCCCAACGAACTCCGCGCCCCGTTTGTCTATTTCTTTTTGCAGAAGAATGTCCCATTGTTCCTTCTGCCCTTTTTCGAATCGTTCGAGTGACCCATCGGTGCTGTAACTTCCAATCCCATTTTTTTGAATCTGATGGTTGATTCCCAAGATGTAGACTCTCACCAATCAACTCCTCCCGTTTGGCCATTCTGCCCCTACTAGCGAGCAGCCGCGCCCTAAACTCCTACATTACGTGCCTTAATCGGTACTAGGTTAGGGTTTGTTTTGCCCTGACACCAATAGGGCAGTTTCGCTCTCTCCTATCCCCTATCCCCACGCCACGTTGACACCTCCTCCCAACACAGCAATACTGACTCTCGATGATCGGACTCCTCCGCGGCCGCCTCCTCGAAAAGCGCCCCAATCAAGTCATCCTCGATGTTGGCGGCGTTGGCTATCTCGTCGCCATCCCGCTCTCCACCTTTGCCGCCATGGGCGAACTCCACGCCGAAGTCACTCTCCTCATCCACACCCACGTCCGCGAAGACGCCCTCTCCCTTTACGGTTTCCTCTCCCAGCGCGAAAAACATTTCTTCGAACTTCTCCTCGGCGCTTCCGGCGTTGGCCCCAGCCTCGCCCTTAAAATTCTTTCCGGCATGAATGTCGATGAACTCGTCCCCGCCATTCGCACCGGCGACCTCGCCAAACTCACAAAAATTCCCGGTGTCGGCCGCAAAACTGCCGAGCGCATGGTCGTCGAACTCAAAGACAAACTCGAAGCCGTCACTATCGAAGCCGAAAAGCCCGCGCCTGCCTCCCCCGCCGGCGTCGAAGCCGACGTGAAGTCCGCCCTCATCAATCTCGGTTACGACGACCGCAGTGCGGATGCCGCCGTAGCCGAAGGCAAACGCGAAGCCGGCACCTCCAACTTCGAAAAGCTCCTCCGCGCTGCCCTGGGCACCTTAACCGCCCCCACGAGATGAGAACTATGAACCGCAATTTTTTTTCTGCGATTTCTAAGGAATATTCCACGTGGTCAACAAATTTCCGATACTCCCACGTTCAAGCGCCGGGGGCGCGACATAGGTTAGCCCAGCGCGTAAGCGCTGGGAAACGATCCAGAACAATCGCGAGCGCCGTAGAGCCTGCCCTGAGCCTGTCGAAGGGTGCGACACCCTCTGCCCATCATTGCGACCCGGTTCGTCGACTCAACTGACTCCATGGCCCAACACAACGAAAACCATCGTCCCCCTCCACGTATCGTATCGGGCAACGCCCTCGACGACGACGCTCGCCTCGACGCTAGCGTCCGCCCCAAAACCCTCGCCGAATACATCGGCCAAAAACGCGTCAAAGAAAATATCTCCATCGCTCTCGAAGCCGCTCGCAACCGTGGCGAAGCCCTCGATCACGTTCTCCTCTACGGCCCTCCCGGCCTCGGCAAAACCACTCTCGCGCAAATCATCGCCAACGAACTCGCCGTCCCCATCAAAACCAGCGCCGGCCCGCTCCTCGAACGCAAAGGCGATCTCACCGCCATCCTCACCTCCCTCGAAAAAAAGGAAGTTTTCTTTCTCGACGAAATTCATCGCCTCCAACCCGCCGTCGAAGAAGTCCTCTATCCCGCCATGGAAGATTTCCGCGTCGATCTCGTCATCGGCCAGGGTCCCGGCGCGCGCATCCATCCATTTCATCTCAATCATTTCACGCTAATCGGTGCCACCACTCGAGCCGGACTCATCACCGCCCCACTCCGCTCGCGCTTCGGTATCGTTCATCGACTCGATTTCTACGAGCCCGAAGATCTGCTCATCATTCTCAATCGCTCTGCGAAAATTCTGAATATCCAAATGGACGAAGGCGGCGCAGAAGAAATTGCCCGCCGTTGCCGCGGCACACCGCGCGTCGCCAATCGGCTCTTGCGTCGCGCCCGCGATTTCGCCGAAGTTCGCGCCGGTGGACGCATCACTCGCGAGGTCGCCCAGGAATCTCTGCATATGCTTGGCGTCGATGAACACGGCCTCGACGAAGTCGATCGCAATCTCATGATCGCCCTCCTCGATAAATATGCCGGAGGCCCCGTCGGCGTTGGCACCCTGGCCGCCGCCCTCAGCGAAGAAGAAGACGCCATCGAAGAAATGTACGAGCCCTACCTAATGCAAATCGGCATGCTCGATCGCACCCCCCGCGGCCGCGTCGCCACCCCCCGCGCCTACGAATATTTCCACCGCGAACAACCCAAACGCCAACCTCGCCTCTTCTAGCCCGCACCACGACTCGCGCGTAGCGCTGGCTTTCACTTGTCCCGCAGGGCTGCCAGCGGCCTTTCCCCCACCCTCAGCAACCAATCACCAACCGTTGCGGCATATTCCTCACTGTGCTTCTGCCACCCCTCGCGTGTCACCCCTCGCGTTGACTTGCCCCAACACCACACCTAAGATACCCACACGATGAAAGATCCCGGCCCGAGTCTCGGCCAGACCATCTCTCACTTCCGCATCCTCGAAAAACTCGGTGGTGGCGGCATGGGCATCGTCTACAAAGCCGAAGACACCCGCCTGCATCGTTTCGTCGCCCTCAAATTCCTTCCCCCCGACGTTGCTCGCGATCCGCAATCTCTTGCACGCTTCCGCCGTGAAGCCCAAGCCGCCTCCGCGCTCAACCACCCCAACATCTGCACCATCTTCGATATTGGCGAGGAAAATGGTCAGGCCTTTCTCGCCATGGAATGTCTCGATGGCCGCACTCTCAAGCAGCACATCATCGGACGTCCGCTCGATCTGCAAGCCCTTCTCGATATCGCTGTGGAAATTTCCGACGCCCTCGATGCCGCCCACTGCAAAGGCATCGTCCATCGCGACATCAAGCCCGCCAACATTTTCATCACCGACCGCGGCCACGCCAAAATCCTCGATTTCGGCCTCGCTAAGCAGGTCCGTCACCCGTCTTCCTCTCACTCATCCGCCGTAAACCCTCTCGACCTCGACGAAACCGAAACCATCACCGGTCCCACCGTAGGCGGTGTCAGTGCTGCCGATCTCACCAGTCCCGGCACCGCCCTCGGCACTGTCGCCTACATGTCTCCCGAACAAGTCCGCGGCAAAGATCTCGACGCCCGAACCGATCTTTTTTCTTTTGGCGTAGTTCTCTACGAAATGTCCACCGGCACCTTGCCCTTTCGCGGCGAAACTTCCGGCGTCATCACCGATGCCATCCTCAATCGCAATCCCGTCGCCCCGCTGCGCCTCAATCCCGATCTTCCTCCCAAACTCGAAGACATCATCAGCAAAGCCCTGGAAAAAGATCGCGATCTCCGCTACCAGTCCGCCGCGGAAATGCGTGCCGACCTCAAGCGCCTGCAGCGCGACACCACTTCCAGTCGCATCTCCGTCCCGACGCCCCTGGAATCTTCCGCCGCGGTTCCTGCAGCCACAGCGACAACGCCAGCGCCTGCGGCGGCAACTTCCTACTCAATTCGCGCCACGCAACTGCCCATCCGCGCGCGCCGCAGTCCTTTGCTCTACGTTGCCGTTCTCGTCGCTCTTCTCCTCAGCGCTCTCGCCGCCTATCATTTCTGGCCGCGTTCTGCTCCTGCCACGCTCGCCGCCAAAATCAGCAAGATCAGCCAGTGGAACAAGCCCATGACTCGCCCAGTGATTTCTCCCGATGGCCACACCATCGCCTTCACCTCTCCCGTCGACGGCTTCGATCAGCTCTTTGTCATGCTTAATTCGGGTGGCGCGCCCCTGCAGCTCACCAAGGACCAGGGCAACAAACAGGTCGATAGTTTTTCTTCCGACGGCGGCGAAATTTATTTCGAGCCCACCATCGGCTCCTACGAAATCTGGGCCATTCCCACGCTCGGCGGCACTCCGCGCCATCTTTTCCAGGGACTCGGCCTCATTCCTTCCGCCGACGGCGGTTTCTTTTTCTTCATCAGTTCGCAACGCGACGCCATTCTGCGCAAGGCAAAGTCCGGCGGCTCTCAGGAAGTTGTCTACAAAATACCTGCCGACAGCAGCGCATCCCTTGCTTTTTTGCCCTTTCCCGATGGCAAAAGCCTTTTGCTCGTCAATCGCGCCGATCAAGGCAAGCGTGCGGACTTCGCTTCTTTGGATCTCACCACCCATACGCAACTATCTTTAGGTTCCGTCGATGGCGCTGTCGGCCGCGTCTCCTGGAGCGAACCTGGCAAGAGCCTCTGTCTGGCGCGCTATTCCAACGATCTCGTCAATCTTTGGCAATACCAGCTTGCCGACCACTCTTTGCAGCAAATTACTTCCGGACCCGGCCCAGATCGCGCTCCCATGCGCGATCCTTCCGGCAAAGGTTTTTATTTCGTCAACGGCAAGACCACCGGCGCGCTTACCTCCTACAATTTCCGCACCAAACAGGCTGGCGATCTCATCACTGAAGACGCCACGCAACCCGAAATCTCCCCCGATGGCCGCCGCGTCGTTTACGTCACCACTCCAGAAATTAACCACACCGAGTTGTGGCTCTCCGATATCGACGGCGGCAATCGCACAAAAATTACTTCCGGTGGCCCCGACCTGGAATCCTTGAATTGGAGTCCAGATAGTTCCAGCTTTCTTTATGGCACTACTGTCGATAATCGCTATGAACTGTTCGGCGTCCGTACCGACGGAACTCATCTGGCCAAATATTCCCGCCCGGGAGATCCCACCGTTTTCATTGGTTGGGTGGCTTGGGTTCCTGATAGCAAATCTTTTTACTACAGCACTTATTCGCTGCCCGGCTTCAAGCCCGACAAAATCTGGAAGGCCGACGCCAGCTCTACCGTTCCTGTCGGCCCGGCCTGCGCCTCCGTCTCCGATATTTCCCGCGATAGCCGATTTTTCTTGGCCATCGAGCTTTGGGGCGATAAGTACGGCATCTATCAATATTCCATCGCCGACAAGAAATGCACTCTGCTCGTGCCCGACGTCGACACCTTCATTGCCCGCTTTGCTCCCGACAATCGTTCCTTCGTCTATACCGCCAACAGCGGGGGTCGCACCATTCTTTATCGCCAGCTCTGGAAAGACGGAAATCTTGTCGGGCCGCCCAAGCCCATCCTCACCTTTCCTTTTGCCCTCCGGGAAGATTACTCCGGCAACGCCTACGACATCTCCACCGATCTCTCCACCGTTATCTACGCCCGCCCCGGCGGCCACGACGACCTCTACTTCCTAGCCACAAAATAATCTCACAGCCGCGCCGTCCCCCACACACGGATGGCTTCGCCTTTCTCCGAAGCAGCGCTGGCTTTTATGCCAGCGGCCTTCCCCAAAATTTTCCACGATCGCCACTTCTAGAATCTGTGTCATCCCGACCGAAGGTCCGCGCCTTAAGCGGACCGAGCGGAGGGATCGTAGCATTCGAACCCTCAAGATAATCACAGGAACGGCCTCCGCATTGCTCCCAGCCCATCGCCGCTCCAACGTAACTCCCGCGCACCCGCCACGCATTCCCCACCCAACTCTTCTCCGCGTCTAATGTATCTTCTTCTATACAGGCTCGGGCCGCCGCAAATGCACACCACCATCTCCCAACTCACCGGAACATTCTCGTGAGCACTTCGCCTGCCGCAACCCCAACAATTCAGCCCGCTAGCTCCAAACGTTTTGCCTTCCTCGTCGCCACCGGCATTCTCCTCAGTCGCGTCGCCGGCCTCGTCCGCGATCGCGTCTTCGCCCACTACTTCGGCAATTCCGATGCTGCCGACGCCTTTCGCGCCGCCTTCCGCATTCCCAATCTCCTGCAGAATCTTTTTGGTGAAGGCGTCCTCTCCGCCTCCTTCATTCCCGTCTACGCTCGCCTGCTCGCCAGCGGCAACAAAGAGGAAGCACGCAAAACCGCCGGGGCCGTGGCCGCGCTCCTCATGCTCAGCACCTCGCTCCTCGTACTCTTCGGCGTACTCGCCACTCCCTGGCTCATCTACGCCATCGCCGCCGGCTTCCACGGCGAAAAACGCGACCTCACCATCCTCCTCGTACGCATCCTCTTTCCCGGCGCAGGTCTGCTCGTTGCTTCCGCGTGGTGTCTCGGCGTCCTCAACAGCCACCGCAAATTCTTCATTTCCTACACTGCTCCCGTTCTCTGGAACATCGCCATGATTGCCGGCATGATCGCCTTCGGCAAAGGCCGCCCGCAAAATTCCCTCGTCGTCATCACCGCCTGGGCCTCTGTCGTTGGCAGCGCGCTTCAAGTCGGCGTGCAATTGCCCATGGTCCTCAAACTTCTCGGCGGATTAAAACTCTCCCTCGCGCATCAAGCCGAACACGTCCGCACCGTCATCCGCAATTTTTTCCCCGTCTTCATCAGTCGCGGCGTCGTCCAGATCAGCGCCTACATCGACGCCTTCCTCGCCAGTTGGCTTCCGACCGGCGCCGTCTCCGCTCTCGCCTATGCGCAAACGCTCTACACGTTGCCCGTCAGCCTTTTCGGCATGTCCGTCTCCGCCGCGGAATTGCCCATGATGAGTGGCGCGCTCGGTGCCTCCGAAGAAGTCGCCAGCATCATGCGCATCCGCCTCAACGAAGGCTTGCGCCAAATCACTTTCCTCGTCGTTCCTTCCATTGCCGGTTTCCTCGCACTCGGCGACGTCGTCGTGGCCGCCATCTACCAATCCGGCCGTTTCACTCACGCCGATGTTCTATATGTTTGGGGAATTCTTGCTGGCTCAACCGTCGGGCTCCTCGCCTCCACGCTCGGCCGTCTCTATTCTTCTGGCTTCTACGCATTGCGCGACACCCGCACACCGCTGCGCTTCGCCATCATTCGCGTCGTTCTCACCACTTTGCTTGGCTATTTAGGCGCGCTTCCGCTTCCGCGTCTTCTCGGCATCGACCCTCGCTGGGGCGTCGCCGGACTCACCATCTCCGCCGGCATCGCTTCCTGGGTCGAATTCACGCTTCTACAGCGCGGCATCCGCGGCAGAATCGGCCACGTCGGTGTACCTCTAAATTTTCTTGCCCGCGTTTGGATTGCCGCGTTGATCGCTGCCGCTGCAGGCCGTGGCATCTTGGCCCTGATCGGCGCTCGCGGTCCGATCGTTGTTGCTATCGCCGTGCTTGGTCTCTACGGCGTGGTATTCCTCTCACTCTGCTTGGCCATGAAGTTACCCGAAGCCCAAGCCATGTTCGCCATGCTCGGCAGGCGATTCGGCGTAAAATAAACGCAGCATGACCACCGTGTAT
>JBAVNY010000085.1:0-14333 GCA_049691535.1 Candidatus Acidiferrum sp. | reverse complement strand
TCCCGCGAACCAGCTTTACATCCCCGTTGGCGATGTCGTTCTATCCACTTTGAGCCGGTTGGAGCGCGGCTCCGCCGAATACCGCAGGTATTTTCTCAATGGCCTTTCCATTCTCGCCTTTATCAGCATGGGCGCGGGCGCGCTCCTAACCCTAACGGGCAAAGACGTTATTCGGCTGCTACTGGGCGCAAAATGGGGACCTGCCGGTAATATCTTCGTGTTTTTCGGACCGGGCATCGGCATCATGCTTATCTACTTCACCAGCGGTCTGATCCATCTTTCCATCGGCAGAGCCGATCGCTGGCTCCGCTGGGTCGTCCTGGAATTCGCCGTTACTGTAATGCTTTTCTTTCTCGGACTGCGTTGGGGGCCAGTGGGGATAGCTACCGCTTGGAGCGCCTCTTTTTGGATTCTCTTTATTCCCGCATTCTGGTACGCAGGGAAACCCATAAACTTCGGGGTGATGCCGATCCTCGGTGCTGTCTGGAGGTATATGCTGGCATCTCTTATAGCCGGTTTCGCTTCCTTCGCTATACTCCGTAGCCTATCCTCCACCTTTGCCCCAAGGCTCTGGGACGTGTTCCTCCGTCTCCTTTCCACGTCTTTGCTTTTTCTAGTACTATACCTAGGAGCCGTTATTCTCCTTCACGGCGGGCCTTCACCCCTCTATCGCTTCGCCAGGCTTATCCCGGAAATGCTGCCAGGGCGCAGATTTCGCAAGTCTTCCGTATCATCGGAAGCGCTCGCTGTCCCCGAGAGCAAGTCTCCCGAACCCGTAGCACCCCAGTAAACCTCAGGGTGCAGCCATAGAGAGAGTTCCCGTGACTTTTCGACTCAAGTCCGGTATGCAGTAAGACAGACTGCAGTTCCCAGCTTTACCTAGCAGCATCGTAGCAGGAGGCTTTAGATGTCCGTTCGAAATCCCTGGTCCAGGCTTGTGGGCTTCTACCAGCGGCAAGCTGGCCGTCGCGCCCATCGTAGACCTTTCCTGGTTCAGCCCCAGCGACCCTTGATCTCCTTTACATTTGATGATTTCCCTCGATCTGCCTTGCTCAGCGGCGGCGCCATCCTCAATCAATTCGGCGTGGCTGGCACCTATTTCGCTTCTCTTGGTCTCGTGGGCAAAGACACGCCCAGCGGCAAAATTTTCTTGCCCGGCGACCTGAACATTCTTATCGAACAAGGCCACGAACTAGGCTGCCACACCTTCTCTCACTGCGATTCGTGGGCCACTGCAACCAAGACTTTTGAGAACTCGGTCGTCGAGAACCATGCCGCTCTCGATCGCCTTTTCCCGGGTTCCGAGTTCAAGACCTTTTCCTATCCCATCAGTCTTCCTCGTCCCCACACCAAAGAAAAGGTCGCCGGCCACTTCCTTTGCTGCCGCGGTGGCGGCCAGGCTTTGAACGTTGGAAAAGCTGATCTCAATCAGCTCTCCGCTTTCTTCCTCGAGAAGAGCCGCAATAACTTTCAAACGGTTAAGGATCTCATTGAACTCAATCGCAAGAAATGCGGCTGGCTCATTTTCGCTACTCACGATATTTCCAACTCCCCCACTCCCTTTGGGTGCACTCCAGAATTTTTCGAGCGCGTCGTTCAATACTCCGTCAACTCAGGCGCCCAAATTGTTCCCATGGTCGATGCCTTGGAGGTCCTGCGTGCACCGGGCTGGGAAACCGCTCGTTCGAATCGCCCGCGGGTCCGCTCGCAGGTCGCCGTCGCCACTCTGCCAGCTAGTTCCAAGCCCCTCGTGTCCATTCTCATTCCCGCCTACAACGCTCAGGAATGGATCGCCGACACTCTGCGCTCGGCCGTCGCCCAATCGTGGGAGGCCAAAGAGATTATTGTTGTGGACGACGGCTCCTCCGACCTAACTTTTACCATCGCCCAACAGTTCGAATCCGATTCTGTCCAGATCGTCTCACAAAAAAACAGTGGCGCTGCCGCCGCTCGCAATACCGCCCTTTCTCTCGCCCATGGCGATTTCATCCAGTGGCTGGACGCCGACGACATTCTCGCTCCCGATAAAGTTTCCCGGCAAATGGCTGTCCTGGAAACTGTGGGGAGCCGCAAGACGCTGCTCTCCTCCGAATTTGGAAAATTCCTGCACCATTGGCCGCGCGCTCAATTTGTCCAGAGTCGCCTTTGGGAAGACTTATCCCCCGTTGAGTGGCTTCTCCGCAAAATGGGCGAGAACCTCTACATGCAAACGGCCACCTGGTTGGTTAGTCGCGAGCTCAGCGAAGCCGCCGGGCCTTGGGACACCCGCATGCTGTCCGACGACGACGGTGAATATTTCTGCCGTGTTCTCCTCAACAGTGATGGCACTCGTTTTGTGCCCGACGCCAAGGTGTACTATCGCGGCTTCCGCTCCAACAGTTTGGCTTACGTCGGCACGTCCAATCGCAAGCGCGAAGCCCTGTGGCTCTCCATGCAACTCCACATCCGCTATCTTTTGTCCCTCGAAGACTCCCAAAGAACCAGACAAGCCAGTCTCATCTATCTGCAGCGCAACCTTATCAACTTCTATCCCGAACGCGATGATATCGTTCGTGAAGCAAAACAAGTCGCTAAAGATCTTGGTGGCGACCTCCATCCGCCCTACCTCTCTTGGAAGTATTCCTGGATCAAAACCGCTTTCGGCTGGCGCGTCGCCAAACGCACCGCTTTGCAGATGCGCGAAATCCGTTGGTCGCTGGAGAAATCCTTCGACAAGACTATTTCTCTTTCGAAGGACCCTAACGATCAACTAGCCGTTTTAGACACGCGTCTGGCGCGTGCCTCTAGAGAGCACCGCAGATGAGGTACACTGCTTTCTACGCGCCAAAATGTGGGACGAGTTCGCAATTTCCAATAAACCATGACCGAAAGGTGAAGAATCAATGACAACGTGTGACGTAGCGATCATCGGCGCGGGTCCATACGGGCTCTCGATCGCCGCCCATCTCAAAGCGCGTGGCGTCAATTTCCGTATTTTCGGACACCCCATGCATACCTGGCTTACCCATATGCCAAAAGGTATGCACCTTAAGTCCGAAGGCTTCGCTTCCTCTCTTTCTGATCTCGGTACCACCTTCCCTCTCGAAGCTTATTGCAAGGAAAAAGGCATTCCCTACGGCAAGACCGGGCTCCCAGTTCCTCTCGAGGTCTTTTCTGCCTATGGTCTGGAGTTTCAGCGTCGCTTCGTCCCCAATCTCGAAGATGTTCTCGTCACTTCTCTCCGGAAGGCTCCTGACGGTTTCGAGATCGGTCTCGAAGACGGTGAAACCCTTACCGCGCGCCGTGTCGTGATGGCGGTTGGCTTAACTCACTATGCTTCCATGCCTCCGATCCTCGCCGCCCTCCCAGCGGAATTTGCCAGCCACAGTTCTAAACACAACACCGTCGACCAATTCAAGGGCCGCGAAGTTGCCATTGTTGGAGCTGGCGCCTCTGCCTTAGACCTTGCCGCGCTTCTTCATCAGGGCGGCGCTCGCGTTCAGGTCATCGCCCGCAAGCCCACCATTCGTTTTCACGATCCACCGGAAAAAACTGAACCATCCGTGATTTCCCGTATGCGCACTCCCATCACCGGCATCGGTCCGGGTTGGAAATTATTCCTGTGTACTGAGGCCCCGCTCGTCTTCCGCCTCATGCCTCAGGAATTTCGCTTCGATAAAGTGAAGCGCATTCTCGGTCCCGCTCCTTGCTGGTTCATCAAAGAGCAGGTTGTCGGTAAGATCCCCTTGAACACCGGTCTCACGCTCACTGGCGCTAAGGTCGAGAACGCCCGTGTCCATCTGGAACTTATCGACAGCGCAGGCGCAAAAAAGACCCTCATCTCCGATCACGTCATTGCCGCCACCGGCTACAAAGTCGATCTGGGGCGCCTCAAGTTTATGGATCCCAATCTTCAATCCGCGGTTCAGTCTGCCGAAAACACCCCAGTCCTCTCGTCTAACTATGAGTCCTCCGTTTCTGGGTTGTATTTCGTCGGTGCCTCCGCCGCGAACACCTTCGGACCGCTTCTACGCTTCGCTTTTGGTGCTGCGTTTACGGCAGGCAGACTCGCAAAACATCTCTCGAAATCCGCCACTCGTAACACCGAATGGAGTGAGCCTACGAAAAAAACTTCGCCAGCCCCAGACCGTCAAGAAGTTGCTGTTCGTTAGACACAAGGGGTTAACTGTGACAAATTCCTTAAGAACGGCGCTTGGAGAGCAACCAGGCATGGAACCGGGCGATGTCGTCACGGACAGCCGGGGCACCGCAGTTCCCAGGATTCTCCTCACCGACACCACCCGATGGGCCACTCCCGCCCGCATTGCCATCGATCTCACCAAAGCGGGTTGCGCCGTTTCTGCCGTCTGCCCGACCGAAGGACATCCCTTGCTTGCCACGGGTGTCGCGCAGCACATGTTCCCCTATAGCGGTCTCCGGCCCCTTAAATCTTTGGAACATGCCATTAACGCCACCCAGCCTCAAATCATCGTTCCGTGCGATGACCGCGGGGTCAGCCACCTCCACGAGCTGTATGCCTATGCTCGCAACTTAGGCCCTTCCGGTGCCAAGTTGGCCGACTTGATTGAGTATTCGCTCGGCGCTCCCGAAAGTTATCCCATCGTTTCGGCTCGTTGCGAACTGCTCACCATCGCTGGTGAAGAAGGCGTGCGAATCCCGGATACCAAACACCTCAAATCTGCCGACGATCTCGAATCCTGGCAAGCAGCAGGCCACGCCCTCCCTTGGGTGCTCAAAGGTGATGGCACCTTCGGCGGCAAAGGCGTCAGGATTGCCGACACTCCCGCTCTCGCCAGAAAATATTTTGCGGAAATCAGCAGCATGTTCGGCGCTATCCGGGCCATCAAACGCGCCATGGTCAACCGCGACCCCTTCTGGTTGCGCCCCTGGTTGCACAATCACCAGCCCGCCATCATCGTTCAATCCCACGTCAAAGGTCGCCCCGCCAACTGCGCGTTCGTTTGCTGGAAGGGTGAAGTGCTAGCCGGCATTGCCGTGGAAGTCGTCTCCTCCGAAGGCACAACCGGACCCGCCGAAATCGTTCGAGTTGTCGACAATCCCGAAATGTCTTTTGCCGCCGAACGACTTGCCCGTCGCCTGAACTTGTCCGGCTTTTTCGGTCTCGATTTCATGATCGAAAACGCCTCTGGCGCTACCTACATGATCGAGATGAATCCACGCTGCACTCCGCTCACCCATCTGCAACTCGGTAAAGGCCGCGACATGATCGAAGCCCTTGCGGCTCAGCTTTCCGCCCGCCCCATTCAGGCCACTACCCCCGTTACTCTCAACGATCTGATCGCTTACTTCCCGCAATCCCATCAATGTAAGAGCGAATTCCTGCGCTCCAGCTTCCAGGATATTCCCCATGGCGAACCGGCTCTTGTCGAAGATCTGCTTCGTCCCTGGCCCGGCCGCAGCTTTCTCTACCAAGTGCTCTCCAAAGTCACAGGTTTTGCCGCAGCTCTCCGCGCGCGTAAGTCGGCCCAAGCTGGCCTGCCACCCACTTGAGCACCCTAGAACCGCCCATGCAGTTCTACCAACTTGATCCCACCCAAGACCCTCGCTGGGTGGAACTCTTGGCCCATCACTCTTCCGCTTCCGCGTTTCATTCCGTCCCCTGGCTCCAGGCCCTCCAACGCACCTACGACTATCGTCCAGTTGTCTTCACGACATCGCCGCCCGACTCCCAATTGAAAAATGGCATGGTGTTCTGCCATGTTAAGAGCATGTTGACGGGGCATCGCTTGGTCTCCCTTCCTTTCTCCGATCATTGCGAACCTCTGTTCGAATCCCCCCGCGATGTGCACTCCTTCGCCCTTCATCTCCAGGCAGAACAGCGCCAAAAAAACTGGAAATATCTCGAAATTCGTCCGGTTAACGTCGATTTCGCTCAGAGTGACGCACCCGCTGGTTTCGCTGCCGAATCCAGCTATTTCTTGCACACCCTGGACTTGCGACCCGACCTCGATACGCTATTTCTCGGTTTTGACAAAGACTCTGTCCAGCGCCGCGTGCGCCGTGCCCAACAAGCCAGCCTGGTCGAAAAATCTGGCCACTCCGAAGATCTTTTGCAGGAATTCTACCGTCTGCTGGTCATGACCCGCCGCCGTCACCAGGTCCCCCCGCAACCGCTCTCCTGGTTTCGCAACCTGATTCAATCCCAAGGTGACGCTCTCGAAATTCGCGTGGCCTGCCGTGACGAAAATTCTGTCGCCGCCATCCTTACCCTGCGTTTCAAAGACGTCGTCTATTACAAGTATGGTTGTTCCGACCCTAGCTTCAACAAGTTTGGCGCCACTCCATGGCTTTTCTGGAATGCCATCGTCGCCGCAAAGACCACCGGCGCTACCAAATTTGATCTCGGACGCACCGAACAGGACAATCTCGGCTTACTGGCCTTCAAAAATCATTGGGTACCTAGCCCGCATCCCCTTGTTTACTGGAGATTTCCGGCCAGCGCGCGTTCCTTTGATTCTGCGGAAAGCTGGAAGCTCAAAGCCGCGAAACAGGTATTCTCGCGCATGCCCGAGCCGCTATTGACCGTCGCGGGAAGGCTGTTCTATCGCCATCTCGGTTAGTTGCTGGTCGCAACAATTTTTTCGTGAATGAGGCAGTCACGCCAGAAAGGTACGGAAGCGGCTACATGAAGCAAGTTCTCTCACAATACTATCGCTTGCCTGAGAACTTGCTCGATTGCTCCGTCTCTTCGTCTCCCACCGGCGTTCCCGGCTTTTTCCGATTCGGTCCGGATCTCACCTGCTATGGCCGGTGTTCCTCGGGCGTCGCCCCAACGATCGAGGACTCTCAATTTTATGACGCTTTCTTCCATATAAATCTCGACAAAACTAATCTCCAACTACCCTTCGATCCCGCTGAAGTGGTGGTCGATCTCCGCCACGAGCGCTACGTCAAAAATTTGCAGTTCGACAAAGAGAGCCTCTTCTCCCATGAGTGGACTCGCAAGGCCTACTACGCCCTACGCCCTCTTTTGCCAGTCTCTATTCGCCGCCACATGCAACGCGCTTATTTTGATGGCTGGCAAAGTCGCGCCTTTCCCTCATGGCCGCTTGACTGTACTGTCGACACCTTCCACGAAGAACTTTTGCGCCTGGCGCTGCAGGCCTCAGGCCTCCAACGCATCCCTTTCATCTGGTTTTGGCCCGACGGCGCCTTGAATGCCCTGATCATGACTCATGATGTGGAAACTCGCGCAGGCCGCGACTTCACCTCCCAACTGATGGATCTCGATGACCGCTTCGGGATAAAGGCTTCCTTCCAGGTCATCCCTGAAAACCGCTACGAACTGCCCCCGCAATACGTCCAAGATATCCGCAAACGGGGCTTTGAGTTCAACATCCATGACCTGAATCATGACGGCAATTTATATCAAGAACGCGAGCAGTTCCTTGCCCGCGCCGAAAAAATCAATGCCTATGCCCATCAATTTGCTGCCAAGGGTTTCCGCGCTGGCGCCATGTACCGCAAGCTTGATTGGTATGACGCCTACGACTTCTCCTACGACATGTCCATGACCAACGTCGCTCATCTCGATCCCAAGCGCGGTGGCTGCTGCACCGTTTTTCCATTCTTCATCGGAAATATCCTCGAGCTTCCCTTAACCACTGCTCAGGATTACTCTGTTTTCCATATCCTGAACGACTATTCCATCCGTCTTTGGAAGCAGCAGCTGGCCATGCTGCGGCAAAGAAACGGACTAATGAGTTTCCTCACTCATCCGGACTATTTGGTTGAGCGCCGCGCCCGCGCCGTGTACGAAAAGCTCCTCAGCCATCTTCTAAAGATGGTCATCGACGAAAAAATCTGGACCGCCTTGCCGGGAGATGTGGATCAGTGGTGGAGAGCTCGCGCTCAAATGAACCTGGTGCAGAAGAACGGCCAATGGCAGATCGAAGGCCACGGCTCGGAACGCGCCCGTATCGCCTTCGCCACCATCGACCGCAATCACCTTATTTATGACATTCCCGGTCCCGGCAATCGCGAAACCACGTTACCCATGATTTCAAATCATCTTCCGCGCGCCTCTGCAGAAACAGCCCGCATTTCCACGTCCGATGGCGATTCCCAACAGCCTTTACGCAATTCGCCTTTCGATTCTCGCACCACCCGTTGAGCCCCATGAAGTTTCTAGAGACCAAGCTGCCCGGCGTTTTCGAAATCCGCCCAGAACTCCTCCAGGACGAACGCGGTTTTTTCGCGCGCACCTGGTGTCAGCAGGATTTCGCCGCTCACGGACTCGACCACCGCCTCGTTCAGTGCAATATCTCCGGCAGCCCGCGAAAGGGAACTCTCCGCGGACTCCACTATCAGCTCGCGCCTCACGCCGAGGCCAAACTCGTTCGCTGCACCCGTGGCGCGATTTTTGACGTCGCTGTCGATCTGCGTCCGGATTCTCCCACCTTCAAACAGTGGACCGCCTCCACGCTAACCGCCCTCAATCACCACATGCTCTTCATCCCCGAGGGCTGCGCGCACGGTTTCCTCACTCTCGAAAATGATTGCGAAGTCTTCTATCAAATGTCCCAGTTCTACCATCCCGATTCCGCTCGTGGTGTACGCTGGAACGATCCGGCTTTTGCCATCGACTGGCCGGGTAAAGCGGAAGTCATCTCCGAACGCGACGCCGCGTATCCGGACTTTCTCTAACTCCATGAAATTCTCTTCTCAACTCGACCGCACGGAAAACGCCAACCTCGGCGTTGCCATGCACCAATTCGCCACAGAACTTTATCCCATCTGTCGCAGCATCACGGGCGATGGCATCCGGCAAACCCTCAAAATGATCCAGCAGCGCATCCCGCTGCAACTCTCTGAAGTCCCTTCCGGCACCGCCGTTTTCGACTGGACCGTTCCCAGAGAGTGGAACATCCGTGATGCCTACATCAAAGATGGCACCGGTCGCCGCGTCGTCGACTTCCGCGAATCCAGCTTGCACGTCCTAAACTACAGCACGCCCATCCACCGCACCATGCCTCTAAGCGAACTCCGCCCTCATCTCTTCACTCTTCCCGATCACCCCGACTGGGTCCCCTATCGCACTTCCTACTACAAGGAAGACTGGGGTTTCTGCCTTTCCCACCATCAACTCAGTGCGCTCCCCGATGCCGACTATGAAGTTAGCATCGACTCCACTCTCGCCGATGGCAGTCTCACCTACGGCGAATTTCTGATTCCCGGCAAATCCACTGACGAAGTACTCATCTCCTGCCACTCTTGCCATCCCTCCCTTGCCAACGACAATCTCTCTGGCCTCACCGTCGCCACCGCTCTGGCTAAAATTGTTTCCGAATCCGCCGCGCACAACCGCTATTCCTACCGATTCCTCTTCATCCCCGGCACCATCGGCGCGATCACTTGGCTCGCCCGCAACCGCGATTCCGCCGCCTCCCGCATTCGCCATGGTTTAGTCCTGACCTGCGTAGGCGACAAAGCTCCCTTTCACTATAAAAAGTCCCGCAACGGCAGCGCCGAAGTAGATCGCGCAGCCTCCCACGTTCTTTCTCATCTCACCCAAAGTCCCGAAATTCTTGACTTCTCACCCTACGGCTACGACGAGCGCCAATACTGTTCCCCCGGATTCAATCTCAATGTCGGTTGCCTTATGCGCAGCGTCTGGGGCACTTTCCCGCAATATCACACCTCCGCCGACAACCTCAGTTTCATCGATCCCGACTCTCTCTCTCAATCTCTCCGAGTCAGCGCCACCATCTTCGACGTCCTGGAATCCAATCGCCGCTTTCGCAATCTCCATCCGTTTTGCGAACCGCAACTTGGTCGCCGCGGCCTCTATCGCTCCACCGGCGGCACCTCTCCCGCCAACGAAATCAACGCGCGCCTTTGGGTTTTGAATCTCTCCGACAGCCAGCACTCTCTGCTCGACATCGCCGAGCGCTCCCACTTGCCCTTCGCCACCATTCTGCAAGCCGCCGAACTTCTTCACGAAAATGGCTTACTCGAGGCGGTCGCGGAGTCCGAGGGGCAGGGAACTACCGCATCCGCTTCGCCACAAATGCCGCATAAGCATACCGCCTCGAATTCCTGAACTCCTTTTCCTGCAATATCGTAAAATCAATAAGTCTCAGAAAGGTCTGGTATGAAAATTCTCCTTACTGGCCATAAAGGCTACATCGGTGCCGTAGCTGGCCCCCTCATGCAATCCGCGGGGCACGATGTCGTCGGCCTCGATGCCGATCTCTTCGCCGGATGTGATTTTGGACCTCCCGCCAAAGAAATTCCCGGCATCCGCAAGGACATGCGCGATCTTGCCCTCGGCGACCTGGCAGGTTTCGACGCCGTCGTTCATCTCGCTGCGCTCTCCAACGATCCGCTCGGTAATCTCGATCCGCAGCTCACCTACGAGATCAATCACTTGGCTTCCGTGCGTCTCGCCCAACTCAGCAAGGCCGCAGGCGTGCGCCGCTTCGTCCTTTTTTCTTCCTGCAGCGCCTACGGTGCCGGCGGCGAATCCATGCACGATGAATCTGCCGTCCTCAATCCCGTCACCGCTTACGCCGAATCTAAAGTCTTCGTCGAACGCGATCTCGCTCCTCTCGCCGACAAAAATTTCACGCCCACTTATCTCCGCAGCGCCACCGCCTATGGCGTTTCCCCGCGACTCCGCCTGGACATCGTTCTTAACGATCTCGTCGCCTGGGCCCACACCACCGGCCGCATTTACGTAAAAAGTGACGGCACGCCCTGGCGTCCCATCATTCACATTCGCGACATTACCGCCGCCATCTTGACCGTTCTCGATGCGCCGCTCGACCTCATTCACAACGAAGTTTTCAACGTCGGCATCACCGAGGAGAACTACCGCATCAGCCAACTTGCCGAAATCGTCGGTGAAACCGTCCCTGGGTGCCGCGTCGAGTACGCCGTAGACGGTGGTCCCGACAAGCGCTGCTATCGCATCAATTGCGACAAACTCAGCCGCGTCCTTCCCTCCTACCAGCCCACTTGGAACGCTCGCAAAGGCGCCAAAGAGCTTTACGACGCCTACCAAGCCGCCGGTCTCACCTTTGAAGACCTCGACAAAGGCCGCTATTTCCGCATCAATCACATCCAGCGCCTGGTAAAAGCCGGAAAGCTCGATGCTTCCATGCGTTGGGCAAATAGTGGTAAAAACATTCCCTACGAAGTGCAAAGCAGCTAGCGACCTTGGGGGTTGTGAGCTCCCGTCACCAGCCAAGCCACTATTTTTCATTTACTTAGCGGCACCTGGCCCACGGACCTGTCGAACCCTTCTACATGAACTTGGCAGGTTGATTGCGAGGACTTATCCAGGGAAAGTGTCGGATGGGACCTAAATGGCGGTAGCGCGTCCATCGTCCAAATCTCTCCCCCGCAGTTCGCCGGTCGGCTCCTAAGTTCACTGTTTTCAGCCAGGAAGGCTCGTTAGGGCGTAGCTCTTTCCTTATTTCGGGCCCGAAGAGACCGCCCGACTTCCGGCGTATCGCGTAATCGGATAACTCCAAATAACACTGAGAAACTATGGCACTCGTAACCGCACCCGTTTCACTCCCCCAGACCACTGCAACCCAGCCCTGTCGCTTCTGTGGCGCCGCTCTCCGCTCCACCTTCGTGGATTTGGGAATGTCTCCGCTCTGCGAGACTTACCCCGCCGCCAAAGATTTCAAAAGTGGCGAAGTCTACTATCCCCTCCACGTCTACACCTGCGAGAAATGCTTTCTCGTTCAGCTCGAGGAGTTCGAAAAGGCCGAGAATATCTTCAGTGACTATGCCTATTTCTCCTCCTACTCCGATTCTTGGCTGAAGCATTGCGAAAACTACTGCGGCAAAATGATCGATCGCTTCACCCTCAATGCCAACAGCTTCGTCGTCGAAGTTGCCAGTAACGATGGCTACCTCCTGCAATATTTTGTTAAGCGCAATGTTCCCGTCCTCGGCATCGAGCCTGCCGCCAACGTCGCCAAAGTTGCCGTCGAAAAAGGCGTTCCTTCGCTGGTGCGTTTCTTCGGCACCCAACTCGCCAAGGAGTTGGTCGCGGAACGTGGCCCGGTGGACCTCGCTCTCGGCAACAACGTCCTCGCTCAAGTCCCCGATCTCAATGATTTCGTCGAAGGCTTGAAAACCCTGCTGAAGCCCGCAGGCGTCCTCACTCTCGAGTTTCCTCATCTCCTCCGTCTTATCGAGTGGAACGAGTTCGACACCATCTATCACGAGCACTTCTCTTATTTCTCTCTGCTCACCACCATCCGCATTCTCGAAGCTCACGGCATGCGCGTCTTCGACGTCGACGAACTCTCCACGCACGGCGGTTCTCTCCGCGTCTACGCCACTCGTGCCGAAAAGACCACACACCAGCTTCAGCCCAATGTCGCCAAGGTTCTCAACGACGAGAAGAATGCTGGCCTCGATTCCCTGGAAGGCTACGAACGCTTCGCCGCCCAGGTGAAAGAAACCAAGTTCGCTCTGGTCGAATTCCTGGTGTCCGCCGCCAAGCAAGGTAAGAAGGTTGCCGGCTATGGCGCTCCCGGCAAAAGCGCCACGCTCCTCCACTACTGCGGGATTGGCCGCGATCTCATTGAATACACCGTCGATCGCAGTCCTTACAAGCAAGGCCGCTTCCTCCCCGGCACGCACATTCCCATTTTTCATCCCGACCGTATTCGCGAAACCAAGCCCGATTACATCGTCATTCTTCCCTGGAATCTGCGCGATGAAATCATCTCGCAGCTTCAATATATCCGCGAATGGGGCGGCCGTTTCGTCGTTCCCATTCCCAAGGTCACCGTTTCCTAGGTTTTCGAACGCGAGGTGTGTATGAAAGTCGTCCTCTTTTGCGGCGGTGAAGGCATGAGGCTCCGGGGCTACTCCGAAGACGTCCCCAAACCCATGGTAACCATTGGCGCCCGCCCGGTCCTTTGGCACGTTATGAAGTATTACGCTCACTTCGGCCACAAAGACTTCATTCTCTGCCTCGGCTACAAATCCAATGCCATCAAGAATTATTTCCTCGAATACGAAGAGTCCGTCTCCAACGACTTCGTCTTCTCCCAGGGCGGCCGCAAACTGGAATTTATGCAACGCGATATCGACGATTGGAAAATCACCTTTGTCGATACCGGCCTTCGCGCCACCATTGCCGACCGTTTGCGCTTCGTCGAGCCCCATCTTGAGGGCGAAACCATGTTCCTTGCCAACTACAGCGACGGCCTTACCAATTTCTACCTCCCCGAGATGATTCAGGAATTCACGCGCCGTCGCGATTGCCTCGCCTCCTTCCTTTCCGTCCAACCCCGTTCCAGCAGTTTGGACACGGTCCAGGCTGACGAAGAAGGCTGTGTTCGCGGCATCAAGAACATGACGGACGCCAATATCTGGGTGAACGGTGGTTACTTCATTCTGCGCAAGGAAATTTTTCGCTACATCCATCCTGGCGAAGAACTTATTTACGAGCCCTTCCAGCGCCTCATCTCCGAAGGGAAAGTTTGGTCCCATCGCTACAAGGGTTTCTGGCAGTGCATGGACACCTTCCGCGACAAGCAGATCCTCGATGAACTCGAAGCCACCGGCAAAGCCCCGTGGCGCCTCTGGAAGAATGGTCATCCGGCCGCCGGAATCGTCGCGTGATTAAGCTTCGCCTCCCAGATAAAGACACCGCTCCCTTCGTTGTGCTTTGTCTCGGAGCCCATTCGGACGATATCGAGATCGGCTGCGGCGGCACCCTTCTGCATCTCAAGCAGCTTTTTCCGCAACTCCGGTTGCACTGGGTCGTTTTCACCGCCAACGGCCCCCGTAGGCACGAAGCCCTTAAGTCCGCCGAGTTGTTTGCCTCAGACTGTGATCAGGAGATTGTTCTCAAGGAATATCGGGACGGGTTTCTTCCTTACGGCGCGCAGCAGGTCAAAGAAGATTTCGAAAGCATGAAGGCGCAAATCAATCCCGATCTGATCTTCACGCACTGGCAGGGCGACGCCCATCAGGATCACCGCCTGATCTGCGAACTTACTTGGAACACGTTTCGCAATCACTTCATTCTCGAATACGAAGTTCCCAAGTACGACGGCGACATGGGCCGCCCCAACGTTTTCGTGCCGCTCGACGCGCCGTTGTACGAAAACAAAGTCGACTATCTTCTGGAGGCCTTCGCCTCTCAGCGTTCCAAACATTGGTTCGAGCGCGAAACGTTTCTCGGCTTGATGCGCCTTCGCGGCATGGAGTGCAACAGTCCTAGCGGCTACGCCGAAGCCTTCCACTGTCGCAAGGCCGTCTTATAAAGCATCGGCAACTTGAAGCAAATTTTTGTGGAGCGAGTGTAAAGGAGAACGAGATGAACATCTTTGTTG
>JBAVNY010000084.1:0-1818 GCA_049691535.1 Candidatus Acidiferrum sp. | reverse complement strand
TCTGTGCAGTGCGTCGCGAAATTCTTCTGCCATTTCCAACGGAATGGAGGGCCACCTGAAAGTGGCCGCTACAAGTGGAAGAATTACTTTCCTAATCTAAAGGTGAGAAAAATGGATTGCTCGGTCTCTACGGGGCGGCCGCCGAGTACTGTCGAACCGTAATGCCAGCCGCGAACGGCGTCCAATGCGGCGTCGGCCAATTCGGCTGGACCTTTTATGAAGTGGACGTCCTGGACGTTGCCATCGGCGCCGACAAAGACATCGAGTTCAACGACGCCTTGGATTTCCTTGCGCTGGGCGTCGGCGGGATAGGCGGGCAGCGGGCTGGAAAGTAACGGGCCAAACTGCAAGACGCTACCCGCGCCGCGATCGGTGGGATCGGGAGCGTTGCGAATGGAGCGAAAGCGGGAGAAAAAGGAAACGGAGCCGGTCAGGGGTTGAACGGGTGGTGAAGTTATGGCGGTGGCTGCGGGAGCAGTTGCCAAAGTTGGCGAGGCGGCAGGAGACGACGCGACGGGAGAAGGCCGAGCGGCGTTGACGGTGGAAGAAACGGGCGCCGGATTTGATGTTGCGGGATTCGTGGAAGGCTTCGTTTGGTTAGAAGTAGGCGACGAGGTGGAAGCGTAAGGCGGAGTCCGTTGTGGTTGCTGCTGCTGTGTATAGTTTGGCGTCGAATGGGAAGCGCGATACGTGGGCAGTGTTGAAGTCGCCGTTGACGGCTTGGAGAGGGTGGAGGGCGATTGGGTTGCCGTTTGCGTGTTCCTGAATTGAGACGTTCCCTGGTCATCTCGATTCGCTTCAGGCGAGGTGGAGATTTCTTTGTCGTAATCTTTGACGGCTGGGTCTTCGGTGGGCGCCGGGATCACTGGGGAAGTGGAAAGTGGATTGGCGGCAGCGCGCTGAGTAACAGAATCAGCGCTCGGAACTTCGGTGTGGCGCGGCTCGCTGTTCGCAGTCCAAAAGGTGGGCAGGAGGGTCGGGTGGTTTCGAGAATAGAAGAAGCCGGCGGTGAAGAAAATACCGCCCAAGAGGATGATCGCGCCCAGAACCTTTAAGAAGCTGGACGACCGTTTGGGAGCGGAATAGGAGTAGGGTTCGGAGAGCGGGGGCAGAACAGTAGCGACCGGTACGCCTGGAATTGCGGATGCGGAGCGTGGAGAGATGGTTTCGAAAATAGAGGTGCGGAAAGTTGGCGGGGGTGGGAGTGGCGGAGCTTCGAGCTTTGCGGCGGGTTCTCGGCCTACGATTGCGGACAGGTGCGGCGAGAAAGCTTGAGGATGCATCGAATTGGCGTTATTGGACGCTGCGTACAGCGGCTCGGAATCAGTTGGGATTGGAGGTGGATTGACGCTTGTGGCGTCTACGTTTGCGGAGGATGGATCGGATACAGGAGCTGGCGGTGCGGGCGAAACTCGAGAATTTATCCAATCCGAGATGCGATTCTTGGCTTCGTGGGGCAAGGAGGTGAAACGCGCACCGGCTTTTTTCCCGGAGGCACTCTTCCAAACGATGGTGGCAGGCGCTTCGATGTCTTGATGCGAACCGGGCAATTGAAAAGTGACAACCACTTCATCGTTCAAGAGTGCTTTCGCAGAGCGAAACGATAGCCCAGCGACACTTAATTCGGCGAGGAGTCCTGCGTTTCCGTCGTCGAGCTGAAGATAGGTCGAAGAATGCAGGGGCTTGCGAAATTTAGCCCGGCGATCCACGGGCGGACGCTTGCCGTTGGAGCCGTGCTCTGGCTGGTAGGCAGAAGAAGCAGTAACAGAACTATGGTCTTTTTGCGGTGGCGGCGCGATGGAGGGAGCGGTATTTATG
>JBAVNY010000083.1:0-6565 GCA_049691535.1 Candidatus Acidiferrum sp. | reverse complement strand
CTCTACAACCGGGTCGCCGGGCAAAGCGTGGAACGCCTCGCGGCTCTGAGCGACGGAATCTTTGCCGTCGGCATGACGCTGCTCGCGATTGATTTGCGCCTGCCCGCTGCCGAATTCATTCATAGTGAACACGACCTGCTTCATGCGTTGCGGCTGATCGCTCCGCAAGTGCTGATCTACCTGATGAGTTTTCTGACGTTGGGAATTTTCTGGGTTGGGCAGCAATCGCAACTGAATCATCTCAAACGATCGAACGTGCGTCTGACCTGGATACATCTGATTCTTCTTTTCGCGGTGACGCTTATGCCGCTGTCGACCAAGTTTCTGGCGGAGTTCGTTCGTTATCGGACGGCACTGCTTGCCTATTGGCTCAATATCGTAGTTCTAGGACTGATGCTATATATCAGTTGGGCGTACGCCACCCGCACCAGCCTTATTAAGGATGACTTGCCACTCGCCACCACCTCGGCAATTTGCAATCGCATTTTGATTGCGCAGGCTCTGTATGCATGCGGTGCGGCTCTCTGCATTTTCAGCCCCTATTGGAGCATTGCCGCTATCGTTCTGCTGCAACTGAACTACGTGATAGCACCCGGCTTCCGGGATCCTGGCTAACTCTCCTGCGCTGTCTTGGTTATAGAACCTCCCAGCTTCTTATACTGATTTTGGCCTGTGTTCCGGGAGTACCGGACTCTACCGATGGGCGTCGCGCAACATGTATGGTGCAATTGTGTTAGGGAGTGCATGCCTTGGAGTAATACCCGCGCCCCACTTCTGATTGCTCAGCCCATTTGTTCAGGTACGCCCAACACGCCTGAGACGCAAAGGAAGCTTGAGCAGATGGCTGCTTCTGAAATTGAAGTCCCCGATGTGCCTCAGCAACCCAGCGTTGGCCTGATCCTTACCGCCATTGAGCAGATACGTTCGGCCTTGGGAGCAAGTTGCGCCATCCTCGGGATGCGCGGTAGTGCTGGCTTGCGCTACGTGGCATGTGCCGGCACCGTTCCGGCTGGCGTAGCTGAGCTTCAGCTAAGTTCCGAATTTACGCGGGAGTGCATGAATACGGGCGGCGTAGCGCTTTGCGATGACGCTCGGAAAGATGTGCGAATTCGTGGGGAAGTTGTGGAATTGCTCCATGTACGTTCCGCCATAGCGGTACCGGTACATTTTCGAAATTCGATTCTGGGCGTGATTGAGCTGTTTTCCTCGATGCCATCGGTTTTTCACGGTGCCCACGTAGCAGCGCTGCAAGAAATTGGCGAATTGCTGGCCCCGGTTTTGGCATCAGAGTCGATGCGTGCGGTGAATTGGGGAACGGAGGAGACGCCCGCGTCGTTCGCCCGTGCGCCATTTCGAGGAACTCGTGCAGCACCGGCCGCCGTCAGCGGAGGTGAAACAGAAGAGATAGCCGAGCCTACCGAAAAGCAGAAAGATTGCGTAGAAGGAGTGCGCTCTCGAGAATTAGAGCCAGTCCGGGTGGAACTTTCCGAATTTGTTGCGCCTTCGCTGCCAAAGCGTGGATTCGCATTCGCGCCGCGCGAGTTTCTCTTAAGGACGACACCAGGCCGGACCTTAATTGTCGGCGCCGTCACCGCAGGCCTGGTCGCCATTCTTTATCTGGTGACGCATGCCGGGACATTAACTACGCGGCCGGTGGGAAGAAGCAGCCCAAGCGCTCCGATCGTTAGCAACTCTCCGCAGATTCAAAATGCTTCGATTCAGACAGAATCCGTGTCGCCCACTGACTATCAGAATCAACCAGCCAATTCGACCGCAGCCACGCCGGGAGCGCGCAGCAGAGCTGACGAAGTGAACGCCGCGCCGACTCCAATGTCGTCAGCTGTGACGTCCTCTCCAATAGCAAAGGATGACGAGTCCGCGGAAACCCTGGATGCGCGTTCCTCCAAGTCCACCTCCGAGAAGATACGCGACGCTGCGCAGCAAACCTTAGTGCGCACTGATGTTACGCTTCCTCTTCCGGCGATGACGAAGCTCACGACTGCGTCACTCTTACCGGCCGCTAAAGATGAGGAACCCAGGCGCACCGCGACTGCGACTATACCGGCGCCCATCGTTCCGCGATCGTCGAGCACAGCTCCACCGAACTTTGTGCTTGATCACACACTGCAAGGACACTCGGGCTGGGTAACCGGCTTGGCGTTCACGCCTGACGGAAGGCGGCTCGTTTCGGGCAGTTGGGACCAAACTGTAAAGATGTGGGATGTGTCCACCGGACTTCCCGTGGGCGTGGTGAGCAATAACATTCACTATGTACAAGCACTGGCGTCCAGCCGCGATGGGCGTTGGATCGCCGCAGAGAATTCTGCGGATTCGGTTACGATTTGGGATACTGCGACGGGACAGCCGGTTCACACCTTGCCGACCGACAGAAAAGTCCACGGGGCCGGAAACAACTGGGTGTATTCGATCGCCTTCAGTCCTGACGGGCGGCTCTTGGCGTCGGGCTTGGACGACAAAACGATTCGTATTTGGGACGTCAAGTCTGGCCAACCGCTCCACGACTTTACGGCGAACAAGCGCTCGGTAATCTATGTTGCTTTCAGTCCTGATGGGCGGTGGTTGGCTACCGGCGGCAACGACAAGACCATCCTTATTTGGGATGTTGAAACTGGCAAACTGGTCCGCAAGCTTACCGGACATAAGAGGACGGTTTACGCAGTAGCGTTCAGCCCGACCGGACGATGGCTTGCTTCCGCAAGCGGAGACAATACCGTCAAGATTTGGGATCTCGATACGGAACAGGAAGTCCACGCCTTAACGGGGCACGATGGGCTGGTTACTACGCTGGCGTTTAGTCCGGATGGCAGGTGGCTGGCTTCCGGCAGTTGGGATCGCACCATTAAGATCTGGGATGTGGAGTCCGGGCGTGAGCTTGAGACCCTGGCAAGCCATTCTCGTTCGATTTACTCCATCGCATTTGGGCCGGGCGGAAACTGGATCGCTTCCGGTAGTGAAGACGGAAGCATCAATCTCTGGAGAGGGAAGTTCGCGAGCTCTTCGCGAAACTAGGACGATCCCAAGGATGTCACAGAGAGCTTGGAAGAATGCTGTGGCGAAAATAAAGCGAAACTGATAACGTCCTCTCATGGACGAAGCTCGGAAACGTACCCTCGCCGTGGTCGCCGCCATCTTTGCTTGTCGCAAGCTTGCCGTTCTGGAAGCTAAACCCTCTCCTGCTCGCGAAATGGCTTTTCGCGACAGCATCCACCTGGCAGAAGAACTTATGCGGCGCATCGACGCGCGTTGGCCTCAAAACAAAATTCCCGGCCGCACATAAGCGGCGCGCAGCCCAGACCGCCGCTTAACACCTTCGCCCTTCAAGGATTACCGCGCTTCTCCCTATATCTAAGCACCGAATTTGCGGAGTTCCCTGTATTTCTCAGGTTCGCCCGTGGGCGCTACCGTCAGAATGGTCCGGAGAACTAAGGGGTCCGATGCCAAGCTGGGTTCTACAATGTATTCATTGCAAATCAGAATTCACGCACTCGCTCATAGACGATATGAAGATGTTGAGCTACCTGTTCCCCGCGAAACCTGAATTTCCTCCTGCGGGCGCCGAACTGGAATGTCCCAATTGTGGCCGCAAAGCGACCTACCTGCGGACCGACCTTACTTATCGCGCCTGATACTCGCTCTCTTTGATTCAAACTGAAGCGCAAACAACATAAGGGCAAAAGCTTGCCCCTCATGCTTTTAGTGATAGACTCCGCGCAAGGTGTTGGAATCCGGACCTAGGCCTATCTATTCATTAGAAAATTGGGGAGGAAAGACGAAAATGAGGAAATTTCTGTGGGCCAGTCTGTTGGTCACCATGTTGCTGTCGGCGCTTCCGACATTTGCACAGAACCCCAACTACGAGGTTGGGCCGGTTTGGCGGGTTACTTACTATCACATCAAACCTGGTATGGCAGAATCGTTCTGGAAGGATTTTCGTGAAAATTTGAAACCGGTTTATGACGCAGTGAAAAAAGAAGGCTGGATCAGCGATTACAAAGTTTGGACCAACGTTACGACCAACGGTTCGAATGATTGGGACGTCGCGGTTGCGCTGTTGTTTCCAAACTGGGCGGCGCTGGATCAGCTCGACGCTAAAGCGGCGACCGTTTCTGCGAAACACTATGGCTCGCGAGAAGCCATGATTGAGGCGGGCAAGAAACGAACCGAGATTCGCGAAGTGGTTGCCAGCAATTTGGCGCATGAAGTGATGCCCAAGTAACAACTTACTTAGCAGACCGTTGAAAGCCCCGAAGGATTTTGCGAGCCTTCGGGGTTTTCGTTTTAGACGATATTCACAGCCGCGAATTCTAGAAGTGTGATGCGTGGAAATTTGTCCCGCGGTAAACTTCAGTCGATGCAAGTAATTATCTGCATGCTGCGCGGCGTCAATGTTGGTGGCCGCAACATGGTGAAGATGGAAGCGCTGCGCGACCTGTGCACCGCACTGAAGTTTCGCAATCCACAAACCTACGTGCAGAGCGGAAATGTAATATTTGCAACTGCCGAAAAGAACCTGGAGACCATACGAAAGAAGATTGATGCGGCGTTTGGGCGCAGCTTTGGCTTTCAGCCGCAAATTATTCTAAGGACTACCGAGGAACTGCGTGACGTGATCGGCAGAAATCCTTTTGCTAAGCGGAAGGGAATTGAGCCTAACAAACTGCTGGTGAACTTCCTGGCTCGAGATCCTGGCGAAGATGTCCGCGGCAGGGTTCGAGCGTTTAAGAGTGAAGTCGAGGAAATCAAGATCGATGGGCGAGAGATGTACATCTACTTTCCGAATGGAATGGGGCGTCCGAAATTTTCCTGGGCCGCGCTCGACAAGATTCTGCAAACGCCCGCTACGGGGCGAAACTGGAACAGCGTTACGAAAATGCTGGTGATGGCCGAGAATCAAAGCTTCCGAGTGCCAGGACTGACCTGAATTAGGACTCGTAGAGGCTGGCTCAGTTTGGATGGCGACCCGATGGTGATCGAACCACCAGGCCCATGGTAGAAGAATCAGCATCGCCACGACCCTGGACCAGGCAATTTCGTCTGGGCTTTCTGGCGGCGCACTGAAACGATCACCAATGTAGGCTACGAGAAGCAACAGCACGTACGCCCAAAACGTGAATGATGGCGAGGACCAGCCGGCAATGCCCGGTGCGAATTAGACGGAGCGCTTCTTCGGTATCACCGGTCGGAATCGCTTCGTAGCCCATATCGGAAATGAGCGAGGTTAGCGAATCGCGTTCGCTGGGATCATCGTCCAGAATGCATGGGGTGAGGTTGCTGTGTAGGGTGGAGACTTCGACGGTTTTGTAAGTTGTGAGTGCCATGCAGAACATAAAGGCAACAACTGTGCCAAACCGGACGAACCGTGTTTCGACGGGGCGATAGAGTGGCAGGCAGGCCGATGTTTTGCCCACAACCTGCAAACCAAGGAATTTGTTGTAAATAGCGAATCGTGGAATTGAGCCACGAACAACAAATGAAACAGTGAACTTGCAGATGAAGTGGAAATGACTCAAAACGAGTTGTCGAAAAGGAGCGTTGTGTCAAAAAGGGAGGGAATCAGTTGACTGAGTAGCGTGCCTGCGCGTGCCGAGGTTGCGCGGCACTGAGACGAAATTGCTGCTGACCATCCGCATCATAGCCAAGAGACTCGACCTCGAAGGCGATAGGATTGGGGCAATGGAGGTAGGCTGACTGAATCGTTCTGACAAAAACGATGGCGCCGTCGGATAAATGATGACGAAGAGAAATATAGCTGCTTTCGAACTCGTCTGTGGACATTGCAGACTTCTCCACGAAGAACAATTCATCTTCATCCCAGCCTGAAACTTCAACGAGGGTGGCGGCGGTGAGGGGCAGGGCTTCGGTCAGGCTCATGAGGGACCTCCTAGCAACGGAGGAGCAGTTGAGCGGCCAAGACTAAGGAAGAATCGCGTTGCAACGCAATGAGTTACAGATGCTCGGCGCGCGGATGTGTTCGAAGTTAGCGCGAGGATGAAGGATGAGTGCCAATCTGAAACCGAAGTTGGCCCTGGAGCCTAGAAAAACAGGCGCATCGCAAAGCGCTGCACATCGGGGAAAATATAGCGAAATAGGACCAGGCTGACCAGCAGTCCAGGTAACGCGAAATTTCCGCCACGAATAAAGTTCAGATAACGCTGAGCCTGATTTTCACTCATGAAGAGCATGATGGCCGTGCTTCCATCGAGCGGTGGCGCAGGAAGTAGATTAAAAATCCCTAGCAATAGATTCAAAGAAAACAATATGTACAGAGAGATGCCTACGAATCCCTGTTGTTCAAAAAGATGAAAAGAAATGCCAACGCGGAGCGCCACTACAGCAAGCAACATAAGAAGAAAATTGGTTGCCGGGCCAGCAAGGGCCATCCATGCGGAGCGATGCGGGTGTCGGCGCTCCCAATCTGGATCGTAAGGAGCACTCGCGAAGCCGATCATGCTGCCACCCAGCAAGAAAAAACTGAGCAGAGGAAAAATCACCATGCCGTACGGGGAGCGGCGAATGTGAGGGATGGGATTGAGAGAAACTTGGC
>JBAVNY010000082.1:0-7219 GCA_049691535.1 Candidatus Acidiferrum sp. | reverse complement strand
GCGTCACGTCGTTGCTCGGAATCGCCAACGCCAGCCGTCCCGCCAGCATGGTATTGATTCCAATCACGCGGCCATTGCTGTCCGCCAGCGGCCCTCCTGAATTTCCCGGCGCCAATCGCACATCGGCCTGCACCCACTCGCGGGACTCAAGACCACGCAATGGCCCGACGGCATGCACAATTCCGCTGGTCATCGCTCCCAGAAATCCAAGTGGATTGCCCACCGCGATGGCCAGTTCCCCCGCACGCACCCGCGACGAATCGCCAATCTCCGCGGCATGCAGATCCTTCGCCTCAATTCGCAGCGCCGCCACATCGCGCCGCAAATCGCGTGACGTTACCTCCGCGCGAAACTCGCGGCCGTCCCACAAGCTCACTTCCACGCGCGAGCCTCGCGCCACATGCGCGTTGGTCACGATCAGTCCGTCGCCAGACCAGATCACGCCCGAACCACTGCCGCGGCCTCCCGGCCGCACCAGCACCGTGGACCGCCGCAACCGTTCCGCGACTTCTCCCAGTCCTTTGCTCTGCATGTTAGCGGCTCCCGTCTGGCCGTTCGCCGACCACGATGCTCACTTCGCGCGGCGCGCCTCCGCGCAGAAACTCCGCGCGCACCGTCTTGCCAATTCCCTCTCCATGCAGATGCGCCTGAACGTCTTCCAGTCGCATCACCGGTTTGCCTTCGATTTTCGTGAGGATGTCGCCAATCACCACGCCAGCCTTGTGTGCCGGCCCGTCCGGCTCGACTTCCAACACCATCGCCGCGGTCTTTTCCCTGCGCTGCAAGGTCTGACGCAAGGCTTCCGGCAGCCGCACCGGTTGCAGCCCAACGCCCAGATAGCCGCGCGGAATGCGCCCTTTCTCGAGCAGCGCATCGATCACCCGATTAACGGTCGTCACCGGAATTGCCAGCGCTCCCGCCGGCGCAAATTTCGGCGTCGCCACTCCAACGATTTTTCCTTCCGCGTTTACGACCGCGCCGCCAATGCCGGTGCGTTGCAGCGCCACGTCCAGTCGCAAATAGGGCGACACCGCCCCGCCTCCCCACAACCGCCGCTCCTTCGTTACCAGGCTCACGAAACCCAGCGCCGCCACCGGTCCGCTGGCGCGCGTGCGTCCTACCACCAGCGTCAAATGTCCTGCCTTCAACGCATCGCTATCGCCGAATGCGGCGGGAACCGCAGTCGCCTCTTCGCATTTCAAAACCGCAAGGTCCGTCGATGGATCGCGTCCCACCAATTTCGAGCCAGCCGTTTTGCCATCGGGCAACGTCACTTGAATCTCTTCGTCGCGCCGCAACGCGTGCTCCGCGGTCACGATAGTTCCCGCGCGCCAGATCACGCCGCTCGTTGAGCCGCGCGCCTCGGTATGCACCGCCACCGCGCACGCCCCAATCTTCTCCGTCGCTTCCGCCAACTCATTCGAAATTGCTAGCCATTCTGCTGACATATCGACTACCTCCGCAGGCAGAATGCCTCATCGGCACACCCCGCCACATCCGCCATTCGGCTAGGTCCATTGTCTTCGTAGCGCCGGCCTGCCCAGAGTATCGATGGGCATCTTGCCGACAACGGTGTTCGCACTGAGGAAAATGTCGCGGCGCGGGCAAACAGCCTAACGTACAACCTTGTCGTCAAAGAATTTCGCCATCAATTCCAACGCCTCGCGCGTCTCCGGAAGTTGAAAGTGATACCAGAAGGCGTGCGGTAGAGCTTCGAACACTACCAGTTGCGAATCGTTGCCTGCGCGAACCAGCGCGCGGTGAAACAACGAAGTATTCCCGAGCAGTATGTCGCGCGTGCTGGTCACCAGCAGGCTCGGCGGCATTCCGTGCAGGTCCGCGTACATCGGCGACAACACCGGATCGCGAGCATCGTTGTTTGGCGCGTATTCGTTGGGAGGCATCTTGTTCGCGTACACCGGCGAAACATCGCCCGGAAACCCATTCAGCGCGAAAAAATTCTGCGAATCCGCTGCACGGCTGAAATCCGCGAGAACAGAAAACATGCCGAGCGCCCCGGGCAACGGTAGTCCCAATTGCTTCAACTTCACCGCAGCCTCCGCGGTCAAGATCGCCCCTGCCGAAGTGCCGAACATTCCGATGTTTTGCGGCTTGTAGTCCTTCAGTAGTTCTTGATACACAGCGACCACGTCGTCCACCGCAGCGGGAAATGGATTTTCGGGCGCGAGGCGATAGTAGACCGACACAACTTTCAGCTTGGCCAGATTGCCGACCGGCACACCTTCGATCAGCGATCCCGAGTCGGAATTGAATCCGCCGCCATGAAGATTGATCAGCACGCTCTTGCGATTCGCCTCTGGCGTATCAAGCGGCGTGATCACGTCGGTGCGAACTCCGCCGATCATCTTTTCTTCGATGTTTACGGGGAATAGTAAGCGTGCTTCGGCCGAATCCTGTGCCCGCCATTTGTCCGTGCCCGCGCGGCGCTCGGTAAGCGTCTGCGGCCCATATTTCTGGTGAGCGAGCGATTCGAGCCACTTCTGCGCCTCAGGACTAACCGTAGCGGGCATGGGAACAATCCGCGTGAGCGTAGTGGTTCCGTCGGCGTCGATCGACGATGAGTCTTTAACTGCTCGCGAACACGAGCACAGGATGACTGCGAAGAAAAACACGAGAACAGCAGAGAATGCGCGTCGAAATCCTTTTCGCAGCACAGGTTCTCCTTGGCAAGATTTACTTTACTAAGCGATAGGAACGCGTTCTGCCACCGGCAGATGCTTCATTGGATCGTCTGTTTCTACGAAACGTCGCAGGCTTTTCATCACCACCGGCCGGTTGAACAACTTACAAAATAATTCAATCTCTTTGTTTAATTCCGCATAAGGAATCGGTTTCAGAAATTTCTTGGCCGCCTCGCGCGTCTCCGCATCAAACTTCGTCACCTGCTGCGCCATCGAACGCGCCACCTGCAACGCGTAGCCCTCTCCCGCGAGGTGCGACACCAGTCCCAGTTCATGTGCACGTTGCGCCTTGACCGTTCTTCCCGTGAACAGCAAATCGCGAATGAAACTGTTTCCTACGTCGCGCCGCAACCGGGGAATCCCGCCAAAACCGGGAATCAGTCCGAGCCGCAGCTCCGGAAATCCAAAACGCGCCATCTTGTCCGCAACAATCTGGTCGCAGACCAGCGCCAGCTCCAGTCCGCCGCCCATGCACAAACCGTGCACCGCAGCGAACGTAACAAACGGCGCCGCATCAATCGCATTGGCAACTTTGTGGATTCTCCTCAAGAACGCTCGTACGCCGGCCACCCGCTTGTTTTTTGGCAGCGCAAGCGCTCCCTGGTACAACTCCTTCAGATCCGCTCCCGCACAAAAGCCGCCAGGCCGCGCGCTCGTAAAAATACAAGCACTGGTAACCGGCGACAGCACGCGTAACGCCGCCACAAATTTCTCCATCTCTCCCAGCAGCAGAGTGCCAATCTCATTCAAGGGCTCGCGGTCCAGCGTCACTTCCACCACGCCGTCGCGCCACGCCCACCGCAGTGCTTTACCTTGAAACTCTTTCATCGACCAGCTCTCTCACGCGCCGAGGCAATAACTAGCGATGCTCCTAGCTCTTCGCTCCTACAGCCACTGCTTGCTTCTGATACAGTTTCTCAATCTCCTGCTTGTATCGCGAATTAATCGCGTCGCGCCGCAATTTGCCATTCGCAGTCAGCAGCCCGCTTTCCGGCGTGAATACCTCTCCCAAGATCGCAAAATTCCGAATCTGCCGGTAATGAGGCAAGTCGACGTTCACCAGATCCACTGCCGACTGTGTCGCCTTCGCGTCTACTGCGCCGGTCACCAACGCGCACAGATATCCGCGGCCATTGCCAACCACCACCAGCTGCTGCGCGCCCGCCAGGTGCAGCGCGATTTTTTCTTCGATCGGCTCCGGCGCAATGTTGTGTCCCGAATTCAGAATAATCAGATTCTTGATGCGCCCGCTGATCCGCCAATTGCCATGCAGATTGACTTCACCCTGATCGCCGGTGTGAAACCATCCATCCTGCAAGGCGCGAGCAGTTTCTTCCGGACGATTCCAGTAGCCGGGGAAAATATTCGGCCCGCGCACCAGAATTTCGTCGTTTTCGCCCGCCGCCATTTCGATTCCGGCAATCGCTTGCCCCACTCGGCCGGGCTCCGCCGGAATCGTTGGATCGTCCATGGTGCAGATCCCGCACGTCTCCGTCAGGCCATATACCTGCCAGATCGGAATCCCCAGCATGGCGAAAAATTCCTGCGTCTCCGGCACCAGCGGCGCGGAACCGCACACCAAGCCGCGAAGATTCGGCCCGAAGCGCGACAAAATCTTGCGGAACATCAGATTCTGCGCCAGAAACAGCCAGAATCCCCCAGGCTCGCGGACCTTCTCCTCATTTTGCTTCTTCCACGAATTCCGCGCATTGCGGTAAATCGTCTGGATCGCGGCTCCCCGTTTGGCAATCGCGTCTTCCACGCCGCGTCGCACCCGCTCCAGCAACGTCGGCACATTGAAAAAATAATTTGGCGCCGCCAGCCTAATTTCATCCGCCACGCGATTCAGATCAGTCGATAGCGTTAGCACTGTTTCACGCGACAAGCACGATTGCATCACAATCCACGACGCCGCAAAATTAAATGGCAAATACTGAAACACGCGCAGCGGCTCTTTTTCGTTCAGCTCCAGCCGGTCCATCCAGCCCGTGGTGCACGACAACATGTGATTCAGGTTGCCGACAGTGAGGCAAACGCCCTTGGCCTCGCCGGAAGTTCCCGACGTGTAGATGATGGTGACCAGGTCATCGTCCGTCCGCGGATTCGGTGCCGCGTTAATCCCTGATCCCGCCGGAATCTTCTCCAGCACTTCGTCAAACGTCGCCCTCGCCGGTGCTTCCGCCCACGCCTGCGCCACGCTATCTCCCAACGCTGCATCGCCAGCCAACAGCAACCGCGGGCTGCAATCCTTCATCATCGCGACCAGTTCCGCCGCAGCCTGCCGCGCGTAAAGCGGCACCACCACAATGCCCTCCGCCATCAACGCCAAATCCATCGCCGCCCAGCGAATCGAATTCGGCGCGAGCAGTGCGCAGCGCTCTCCGGGCTGCATTCCAGCCTGCCTCAAGTACGCGCGCGCCCGTCCCACCAGTTCGAGAAGCTCTTTACCCGTGACGCTGACGAATTCTTCGCCGTGGACCTCCCGCAATACTACGCGATCCGCAGCCTTCTGCAGTTCCCCAAACACATTTTCAAAAAAGTTCGCCATCTAGTTCAGCGTCCCGCCGCCAGCACCGCCGGGGCCGAGTCGTATTCCTCAATCAGCGCGCGCAAGTTCTCGCTCATCGGCGGCAAGTTGTCTTCCCAGCTCAGCACGCCGCGCCGCAAAGGAAATTCCGGATACGTACGCCGCAACTCGTTCTCCAGAAAAACTGCCATACGCGCCATGCCCTTCAAATTATTCACTACGGTCCTGCCGATGCTATCGCGAATCGCATCCGCATTGGCAACCAGCCGCTCCATCACCACCAGCAGCTTCGGCCCAAGCTCCGGATCATCCACGGTCAACAGCAAATCCTGGTGTCCGCGTTCGCGCATCAAGTTACGAATGCGTTCATCCATGGTCACGCCCGCGGAAACCACGCCCGCAGGCATGCACGTCACAATGCCGTGGTACCGCGAAGAAACCATGTACATGCAGCTTCGCAAAATCGAGACCAACTGGAACATGTCGTAATCGTCGGAAGTAAAAATCGGCGTGCCCGGAATTTCCTTGGCAATTTCCCGGCAAGCCACCGCGTCCAAACGTTCCATCGCCACCAGAATAGGAAACACGCGATGCTTCCGCAAAAATGCTTTCGTCGCCTGAACGTACCCGTCCACGTAATGCCTAAATTTTTTGTCGACTTCCGCGCCGGACTCGAAGAAATACACCGTGCGGTACTGGCTATCTTTGTACGCGCCAGTCGTCACCTTCGCCAAATATTTCCCAATCGATGCGCGTACTGGCCACACAAACGGATGAATCGGGCACAACACCAGAATCGGCGTTGACCCATCCCACCCTGCCGCGCGCAACGTCTTCTCCGCATACTCCGCCGGATGCGGCTCAAACGTCCACGCCGTGTCGGCGCCCAACTCATTCGGCACGCCCAAACTACTCAGCAACTGCTGCGATTCCAGGCTGCGCGTGATCACCATCGAGTCTTTCGTATACCGCGCGCACATGCGTTGAATCAGATCGTCCATGTGCCCCGCGTCGCCGCCATACGCCACCGACAATTTATTTTCCGCCGAGGCCAGTCCCAGCGAGCCGATCATCATAGTGGTCAGCGCATTGGCGAATTTGCTCTTGAACATCGAGCCTTCACAGGAAATCACGCCGTGGTTCGCATGCACTTCGCGAAACAAAAAAGGAGGAAACACATCCGGCAGATGCACTTGCCGCGTGCCGTCAAAATAGCCCTTGGTTAGTTCGAAATTCTGCGACATCACGCTGAAGTCGGTATTCTCCGCGCCAAGCACATGACGGATCTGGCGGATCATTTCGTGCACCCGCACATCGCTTCCGGTATTTCGCGTGCCGTTGTAGCCGGCAAACAAAAGCTTCAGCTTTTCTCCAGGAGTCCAACGCTTCCCCAGCCCACAAATCCAGTCGAGTCGCCGGATTTCAATCAGCGCGCTAACCCAAGCCACCAGCAAAAAGTCGGTCATGCCCGCGCACTCCCCGCCACCTGCGGCACCGCTCCGCTCGCCTCTGCCGCCAGCGGCCACGGCTTCCCCGGATATTTAAATCTATTTGCCCGGCTGAATTGCAGCACGGGATATGCGTAGGTAGAAAACTTTGCTGGCGCCTCGCCCATCTCCTCAACCACCCGCGAATTATCAAACACCGTGTTCCAATCCAGATATGGCCAGAACACTTTCAGCAATGAAGCACCGTAACCTACCGCGCCGCCCCGAAACGCCAGCCAATTCACTGTCTTCGAAAATGGCCCGCCAAGCCACGGCTGATAACTCGGCTTGTTCCAGCGGCCCTGCTCAGCAAGCGCGTCGGTCAATTCCTTATACGTCTGCGAGCCCGTCCCCGACGACAAATGATAAATCCCCAGCGCCGGCTTCTCCATCTGATGAATCTTCACAATCGCCGCGCCAACATAATTCGCAGGCACAATATCAATCCGGTCGTTCGGCCGCAGCGGCAAAATCGGCAATCGCGCCAGCGTGTCAAACGCCTG
>JBAVNY010000081.1:0-2383 GCA_049691535.1 Candidatus Acidiferrum sp. | reverse complement strand
GTTTGCGCGAAAGCGGTGGAGTTGGCTTCAGACGCGAATACCAGCGCGAGCACCGCAGCCTGCGCCGCATGTTTTGCTGGCGAGATCGCCTGCGTATAGACATCCAACGTGGATCGCAACGAGGAATGTCGCAACAGTTCTTGCATTACTTTGAACTCTGTACCGACGCTGTAGGATCGAATTTAAGAGTCGCTTCACGCCTAAGTGCATGGGCGGACCCCGTGGACCTAAATCAATCTCAATCAGAACACCGGCACATTCAGCTGAGTAACCGGCACGCCGGGATCCTTTACGGGGAGTTTTGGCGCCATCGATTCAGCGCAGCCTTCCGTAAGAGGTCAGTCGATTACGTTGACGGTGGTTAGTTGCCCATGACACGGGCTCGCAGTTGGCTAACTCCAATCCACACCCACTACGATTATTCTTTCCAAATGATGGATACCTAGTCTAGCCGCTCGCCATACACAGTTTGTTGAACCAATTCTGTGATCTATTAGAGCGGAAATGGCCATCAGCTTCGCAGCCACGGACAGACAGATGCCGCGGCCCCTGTTGACTAGTGTACAATTGCCACGGTTTTGCAATCGCGGTACAAAAGTTCACGCGAATGAAGCCATTAAAGATTGGACAACGCCTGTGAATAAGAGGTCTTTTATCAGACTTATGGCCGCTGCGACCTCCAGCCCCATTATCTCGCCTTTCCTGAGTTGGGCGGCAAAGAGCAAGTTGACGAACTGGGCGGGCAATCTCGAGTACAGCACAGACCGCTTATACCCAGCCAACTCGCTTGAACAGATAACGAGCTACGTCAAAAAAGAAAAACAATTCAAGGTGCTGGGAACGCGCCACTGCTTCAACAACATCGCCGACAGCACCAGTGGTTTTTTGTCTCTGAAGTCGATGGACGAGGTAGTAGCGCTAGACCCCGAAGCGCGAACCGTGACGCTCAATGCTGGAATGACGTACGGTCGATTGTGCCCCTACTTGCACAGCAAGGGATTTGCCCTGCACAATCTGGCCTCGTTGCCCCATATATCCGTAGCGGGAGCATGCAGCACGGCAACGCATGGTTCGGGCGAGAAGAATGGGAATCTGGCGACAGCGGTGTCCGCGCTTGAAATTGTGACAGCCGGTGGCGACGTTGTTAAGTTAACTCGGCAAAATGATGGCGAGACATTTCAGGGAGTAGTTGTTGGGCTTGGTTCGGTGGGTGTCATCACCAAGATCACTCTCGAAATTCAGCCAACCTACATGATGCGGCAGTACGTATATGAAAATATGCCACTGAGTGAAATGAAGAACCATTTTGACTCAATTCAATCGAGTGCTTACAGCGTCAGCTTGTTTACCGACTGGCAGAATGGCCGCATCAGAGAAGTTTGGCTCAAGACCCGCGATGAAGCGGGACAATCTCTTCAAGCAACTCCCGAATTTTTCGGAGCGAAATTAGCTACCAGAAATTTGCACCCCATTTCTGAACTTTCGGCCGAGAATTGCACAGAACAAATGGGCGTACCTGGTCCCTGGTTCGAACGGTTGCCTCATTTTCGCATGGGCTTCACGCCCAGCGCCGGTAAAGAATTGCAATCCGAATACTTTGTACCGCGGCGGCATGCGGTTGAAGCAATTCTGGCTATTGAACGCCTGCGAGATCAGGTCGGTCCGCATTTGCTGATCTCGGAAATCCGTACCATCGCTGCGGACAGCTTATGGATGAGTCCGTGCTACGAACAGCCCAGCGTGACGATTCATTTTACCTGGAAGCAAGATTGGCCCGCGGTCAGTAGGCTCCTGCCGGTAATTGAAAAAGAGTTGGAGATATTCGAATCCCGACCGCACTGGGGAAAGCTGTTTGCAATGCCTCCGGCACAGCTGAAATCCAGGTACAAGCGATTATCTGATTTCATACAGTTGAGCAAGAAATACGATCCACAAGGGAAGTTCCACAATGCGTTCCTCGACAGAAACATCTTCAGCAGTTAATTCTCGTTTCGTGCGGAGACAAATCTCTCTAAGTTTTTACCGCAAATGAAAAGATTCCCGACGAGAATCAGAAGGACTGATCATTCGCTTGCACAGGTCGAGCGTTTCGTGATTTTGTTGGCCATTCTGGCCCCTTGCACCATCGCACAGGTTGCCTCGAAACCTGCCCTGAGTAAAGCGAGCCGAGCTCAAGCGCCCGGTTCGCTCTCAGACGGGGCTAAGTTCACCGATGTAACTTCCACCGTGAATATCAATTTCGAATACGTCGCTTCGCATACCTCCAAGAAGTATCTCATTGAAACGATGGGTTCTGGTGTCGCGTTATTTGATTATGACAATGATGGACGCCTGGACGTTTTTGTCGTCAATGCAGCTCCTCTGAGCGACCCAACACCAAAAG
>JBAVNY010000080.1:0-3601 GCA_049691535.1 Candidatus Acidiferrum sp. | reverse complement strand
AACTAGCGCCACCAATCGCGGCCCCCAGCGCGCTCCTCTTCATCTTCTGCCCACGCTGCTCTTTCGCAACACTTGGTCTTGGGGCGGCGATCCGCGTCGTCCGGTAGCCCGCCAATCACCCAACGTGCCCGGCGCCGTTTGCGCCGAAGTCGAGCACTGGGAGTATGGCAAGCGCTGGCTCGTTGCCTGCGGTCAACCCAAGCTCCTCTTCACCGAAAATGAAACCAATTTCGCAAAACTGTTTAACTACAACAATCGCACTCCCTACGTGAAAGATGGCTTCCACGAATATTTGATCCGCGGAAACACTGGCGCCATCAATCCGCAAAACTCCGGAACCAAGTCTGCCGCCCATTACGATTTTCAACTCGATCCCGGCGAAACGGTTGTCGTCAAACTGCGTTTCACCGATAGAGAACCGCTCGCCGATCTCGACTACGACTCGCCCATGGTGGGAGCAATAACCGGCCCAGGTCACGCCGAACGCCCCCCTGGAGTTCCCGCCTCCGCCGATTTTGCCGCTGGCTTCGACGCGCTGTTTGCCCTGCGGCAAAAAGAAGCAGACCAGTTCTACGCCGAGCGCCTGCCCAAGAATCTCTCTGAAGACGCGCGCAGCGTCATGCGTCAGGCTTACGCGGGCATGCTCTGGTGCAAACAGTTCTATCATTACGACGTCCGTCGCTGGCTCGATGGCGATCCCTCCGAGCCGACTCCTCCTAAACAGCGCCTGCAAGGCCGCAACAAGGATTGGACTCACCTCTACAACGAAGACATCCTCTCCATGCCCGACAATTGGGAATATCCCTGGTACGCCGCGTGGGACTTGGCCTTCCATTGCATTCCCCTCGCAATTGTCGATTCCGATTTCGCCAAGGATCAGCTCATCCTTTTGCTGCGCGAGTGGTACATGCATCCCAACGGCCAGCTCCCCGCGTATGAATGGGCTTTTGGTGATGTGAATCCCCCCGTGCATGCCTGGGCCGCCTGGCGCGTCTACAAAATTGATCGCAGAATCCGTGGCGTCGGCGATCGCGCCTTTCTCGAAAAAGTCTTTCACAAACTTTTGTTGAATTTCACCTGGTGGGTAAACCGTAAAGATCCCGACGGCCACAATATTTTCCAGGGCGGCTTTCTTGGTCTCGACAATATCGGAGTCTTTGACCGTTCCGCGCCCTTGCCAACCGGCGGCCACCTGGAACAATCCGATGGCACCAGTTGGATGGGCATGTATTGCCTCAACATGCTGGCCATCGCACTGGAGCTGGCTAAAGACGATCTCGCCTACGAAGACGTTGCCAGCAAATTCTTCGAACACTTCGTCAACATTGCTCATGCCATGAACGACATCGGCACGGAAAGCAAATCGCTGTGGGACCCGGAAGACGGTTTCTACTACGACTTGCTGCATCTCCCCGATGGGCAGGAATACTCTCTAAGAATTCGCTCCATGGTCGGCCTGATTCCGCTCTTTGCTGTCGAAACTCTGGAACCCGAAATCGTCAATCGCCTTCCAGGCTTCAAGCGTCGCATGCAATGGTTCATCGACAATCACTCCGATGCGCCCGAGCACATCGAAATGTCCGAACGCTCTTCCCGTGGCGTGCGTTACCTGCTATCCCTGGTGAATCGCAACCAGCTTCGTCGTGTTTTGAGCCGCATGCTCGACGAATCCGAATTCCTCTCTCCTCACGGTATCCGCGCCCTGTCTCGCTATCACCTCGACCATCCCTACGAATTCCGCATGGACGGATATGTCAGTCGCGTGGCCTACGAACCCGCGGAATCCAGCACCGCCGTCTTTGGCGGTAATTCCAACTGGCGCGGTCCCATTTGGTTCCCGGTGAATTATCTGCTCATCGAATCGCTACAGAAGTTTCACTACTACTACGGCGAAGATTTTAAAGTCGAGTTCCCAACCAATTCCAAAAAAGACGCCGATCTTTGGCAAGTCGCCGCCGAACTTTCCCGCCGCCTCACTCGCATTTTCCTGCGCGATAAAGATGGACGCCGCCCCTTTGCCGGTGGCGAAGACATCTTCAACAAAGATCCCCACTGGCGCGATCTGATTCTCTTCTACGAATATTTTCATGGAGACAATGGCGCCGGCCTCGGCGCCAGCCATCAAACCGGATGGACCGGCCTGGTCGCCAAGCTGCTCGAGCAGAGCGGAGAATAGCGTGTCGCTCCTCGGCGAAGTTCAAGTTGGCAGGGAAATCTGCGGCGATCTCGACGCCGCCGAGCAGCGCGAATGGCTGGTCACCAACGGCTTGGGTGGCTTTGCTTCCGGCACCGTTGCTGCCACCGCCACCCGCCGCTATCACGGACTCCTGTTTGCCGCGCTAAAGCCGCCCGTCGGCCGCACTCTGCTTGTCGCTGCCCTCGACGAAAGCGCTCGCTATCTCGACAATTCCTATTCCCTCGCCACCAACCGTTGGATGAGCGGCTTCCTTTCGCCCAGCGGATATTTACAGATCGAAAGTTTTCATCTTGAAGGGATGAAGCCCGTCTGGCATTACGCTTTCGCCGACGCCATTCTCGAAAAACGCATCTGGATGAAGCAGGGCGAAAACACCACTTACGCTCAATACACGCTGGTACGTGGCAACGCTCCGCTCGATTTCGAATGCAAAGTCCTCGTCGGCTATCGCGATTTTCATTCCACCGCGCATGCCGATGGTTGGCACATGCAGATCGATCCCGTCGAGAAAGGCTTGAAAGTCACGGCCTTCGATGGCGCCGTGCCGTATTACCTCAAAAGCGACTCGGCCTCCTGCCAGCCAAATCACGAATGGTATCGCGACTATTTTCTGCCCGCGGAACGCCAACGTGGCCTCGACGATCACGAAGATCGTCTCTACGCCGCCACCTTTCGTGCTCACTTGCTCGTTGGGCAAAGCATTACCCTCGTTTTCTCCACGGAATCGAACGTATCGCTTGACGCTGATCAGGCTCGCACCGATCAATCCAACCACGAATGGAAGCTCTACAAATCCTGGCAGACCCGGCACGCCGCAATTTGCAAATCGCCAGCGGAAGATGAACCCAGTTGGCTCTGGCAACTAGTCCTCGCCGCCGATCAATTCATCGTGAAGCGCGCCACCCCCAAAAATCCCGATGGCCGCACCATCCTCGCCGGCTATCACTGGTTTGCCGATTGGGGCCGCGACACCATGATCGCTTTGCCTGGACTCACGCTGGCTCTCGGCCGCCCAGACATCGCTCGCGAAATTCTTCGGTCTTCCGCGACTTACGTCGATGGCGGCATGATTCCCAACCACTTTCCTGACGATGGTACCGCCCCGCAATATAATTCCGTCGACGCCGCTCTGTGGTTTTTCGAGGCCGCTCGGCAATACTTCGAAGCCACTCAAGATTTAAATTTCGTAGGCGAATTGTTCCCGGTGCTGGCCGGAATCGTCGATGCCCACGTCCGTGGCACCCGCTTCAACATCAAAGTGGATCCCAACGACGCCCTGTTATTTGCTGGTGGTCCCGAAGTGCAGCTCACCTGGATGGACGCCAAAATTGGCGATTGGGTGGTAACGCCGCGCACTGGCAAGGCCGTTGAAATCAACGCGCTTTGGATCAACGCCCTCAGCAC